>MGPV01000032.1:0-19181 GCA_001797615.1 Deltaproteobacteria bacterium GWC2_65_14 | reverse complement strand
GCCGGGAAACGGGAAAGAGGAAACGACGATGACCAGGGTAGCCATATTCGGGGCGACGGGATACACCGGGTTCGAGCTGATCCGGCTGCTGCTGTCCCACGCGCGGGCGAGGATCACGGCGCTCTCCTCCGAACAGCACTCCGGCCAGCCGGTGGAGCGGGCCTTCTTCCCCTTCCGCGGCAGCCTCGGCGGGGTCCGGTTCGGGAAGATGGAGGAGATGCTCGGGGAGAAGTTCGACGCGGCCTTTCTCGCCCTTCCGCACACGGTGTCCCAGTCGGTCGCCGGGAAACTGCTCGAGCGGGGGGTCCGGGTGATCGATCTCTCGGCCGATTTCCGGTTCCGCAGCCCCGCGGAGTACGAGGCGGTCTACGGCGTGAGGCACGGGCACCCCGGCCTCCTGGGGAAGGCGGTGTACGGCCTCCCCGAGGTCTACCGGGCGAAGCTGCGGAAGGCGCCGCTGGCGGCGGTCCCAGGCTGCTTCCCCACCGCGGTCGTCCTGGCGCTCTACCCCCTCCTGCGGGAGGGGCTGATCGAGCGGCAGGGGATCGTGGCGGACTGCAAGACCGGGGTTTCCGGCGGGGGAAGGAGCCCGGCGCCCGGGTTCCACTACCCGGAGGTGGAGGGGGGAGTGAGGCCTTACGGTCTGCCCCGCCACCGGCACAACGCGGAGATGGACCAGGAGCTCTCCCTCGCCGCCGGGGAACCGGTCGCGGTCACCTTCGTCCCGCACCTCCTCCCGATGGTCCGCGGGATCCTGGCCACCTGCTACGCCGTCGCGCGGCCGAAGGTCACGCGGAAGGAGATCGACCGGGCGTTCCGGAAGGCTTACGGGAAGGAGCCGTTCCTGCGGGTCTGCCCGGACGGGGTCCTTCCCTCCACGAAGGATGTGCGGGGAAGCAACCGCTGCGACCTGGCGGTTTCCCACGACGCCTTGAGCCGGCGGGTGATCGCGGTCGCGGCGATCGACAACCTGGTGAAGGGGGCCTCGGGCGCCGCCGTCCAGTGCTTCAATCTCATGATGGGCCATCCGGAGGAGGAAGGTCTGCGGCAGGCGACGCTGTTCCCGTGAGCGCGGCCGGAAGAGGCGTGGCCGTGGTGATTCCCGCCCGGTACGGATCGTCCCGGCTGCCGGGGAAGCCGCTGGCCCCGATAGACGGTCGTCCGATGGTGTGGTATGTTTGGAACAATGCGGTGAACGCGCGGTGCGCCTCTCGCGTCGTCGTGGCCACCGACGACGACCGGATCGCCGAGGCGGTACGGGGGTTCGGGGGGGAGGCGGTCATGACGTCCCCCGGTTGCGTCTCGGGGACGGACCGCGTGGCGGAAGCCGCGCGGGGTCTGTCCGAGGAGATCCTGATCAACCTCCAGGGCGACGAGCCGCTGATGCACCCCTCGGTGATCGACGCGGTCGCGGGGCCGCTGCTCGCCGATCCGGAGGTTCAAATCTCCACCGCGGCGCTGCTCCGGGAGGACCCCGAAGAGTTCGTCCGTCCCTCCGTGGTCAAGGTCGTGGTCGACGACCGCGGGGACGCGCTCTATTTTTCCAGGTCCCCCATCCCCCACTACCGTGACTCCGGCACCGGCCGGTACCGGAAACACCTGGGAATCTACGGGTACCGGAAGGACTTCCTGCTCGGGATCTCCGCCCTTTCCCCCTCCTCCCTCGAGGAGGCGGAGCGGCTGGAGCAGCTCCGGGTGCTGCAGAACGGGTTCAGGATCCGCGTCGTGGACGTGGAGTTCGACTCGGTGGGCGTGGACACCCCCGAGGACCTTCTCGCGGTGGAGCAGAGGATATGCGCCCGGAAAAGACCGTAAAGCCGAAGTACATCTTCGTCACGGGGGGGGTCGTCTCCTCCCTGGGCAAGGGGCTGGCCGCCGCCTCCATCGGGGCGCTTTTGGAAGCCCGGGGGCTTCGGATCACCATGCTCAAGCTCGACCCCTACATCAACGTGGACCCCGGGACGATGAACCCGTTCCAGCACGGGGAGGTCTACGTGACCGAGGACGGAGCGGAGACCGACCTGGACCTGGGCCACTACGAGCGGTACACCTCCACACGGATGGGGAAGAAGAACAACTGCACCACGGGGAAGATCTACCACTCCGTGATCACGAAGGAGCGCCGGGGCGACTACCTCGGCGGCACGGTGCAGGTCATCCCGCACATCACCGACGAGATCAAGCGGGTCATCTATTCGGCGGCGCAGGGATACGACCTGGCGATCGTGGAGGTCGGGGGGACGGTGGGCGACATCGAGAGCCTCCCGTTCCTCGAGGCGATCCGGCAGGTGAGGACCGACCGGGGGAGGGAGAACGTCCTGTATGTCCACGTGACGCTCGTCCCCCACATCCGGACCGCCGGGGAGCTCAAGACCAAGCCCACCCAGCACTCCGTGAAGGAGCTGCGCTCCATCGGCATCCAACCCGACATCCTCCTCTGCCGGACCGACCGGTCGCTCCCGCGTGAGATCAAGGCCAAGATCGCCCTCTTCTGCAACGTCACCGAGGACGCGGTCATCACGGCCCGGGACGTCGACCTGATCTACGAGGTTCCCCTGGTCTTCCACCAGGAGGGACTCGACGACAAGATCATGGAGCTGCTGAACATCTGGGCGGGAGAGCCCCGGCTCGAGGCGTGGACCCGGGTCACCGAGCAGTGGAAGAACCCGGTGGGGGAGGTCACGATCGCCATCGTGGGGAAATACGTCAACCTCCGGGAATCCTACAAGAGCCTGAACGAGGCGCTCACACACGGGGGGATCGCCCACTCGATCCGGGTGCTCCACCGGTATGTCGATTCCGAGGAGGTCGAGCGGCAGGGGGCCGAGGCGCTGCTCAAGGGGGCCGACGGGATCCTCGTCCCGGGCGGCTTCGGCTCGCGGGGGGTGGAGGGGAAGATCGCCGCCGTGCGGTATGCCCGGGAGAACCGGGTCCCCTTCTTCGGGATCTGCCTGGGGATGCAGGTCGCCGTCCTGGAGTTCGCCCGGAACGTCTGCGGCGTCGCGGCCGCCACGAGCCGGGAGCTGGACCCCGGGAGCGAGTGCCCCGTGATCGACCTGATGCCCGACCAGCGGGAGGTGCAGGACAAGGGGGCGACGATGCGTCTCGGGGCCTATCCCTGCCGGGTGGCGCGGGATTCGTTCGCCTTCCGGGCCTACGGGGTCCCCGAGGTCTCCGAGCGGCACCGCCACCGGTACGAGTTCAACAACGAGTACCGGGATCTCCTCTCCTCCAAGGGGCTGCGGATCAGCGGGCTGTCGCCCGACGACCGGCTGGTGGAGATCGTGGAGATCCCCGGCCACCCCTGGTTCCTCGGCTGCCAGTTCCACCCCGAGTTCCAGTCCCGGCCGATGTCCCCCCATCCGCTCTTCCGGGACTTCATCGGTGCGGCGCTCGCCTTTACGCGGCAGGCGGCCGCGTCCGAGAGCGTCTCCTCCGTCACGGAGAGCTCCCCGCGGCCGGTCCCGAAAGAGGCCGGTCGTTGATCGAGCGGGTCGCGATCGCCGGGAGGTTCCAGGCCGGAGCCGGCTGTCCGCCCCTGTTCATCGCGGGTCCCTGCGTTCTCGAGTCGGAGCCGCTCGCCCTTGCGGTCGCCGATGCGCTCGCCGTTCTCGTCTCCCGCCTGAAGATCCAGGCGGTCTTCAAGGGATCGTTCGACAAGGCGAACCGGTCGGCCCGGGACTCCTACCGGGGGCCGGGCCTCGCGGAAGGGCTGCGCATCCTCGGGAGGGTCAGGGAACGGACCGGCCTGCCGGTGACGACCGATATCCACGAGCCGCGCCAGGCGAAGCCGGCCGCGGAGGTGGTCGACATGCTCCAGATCCCCGCCTTCCTCTGCCGGCAGACCGACCTGCTCCTGGCCGCGGGGGAGACGGGACTTCCGGTGAACATCAAGAAGGGGCAGTTCATGGCCCCGTGGGACATGGCGAACGCCGTGGAGAAGGTGGCCTCGACCGGCAACCGGTCGGTCCTGGTGACCGAGCGGGGGACCACCTTCGGATACAACAACCTGGTGGTCGACTTCCGGGGGATCCCTGCGGTCCGGGAGGCGGTCTGCCCGGTCCTTTTCGACGCCACCCACAGCGTTCAGCTTCCCGGGGGGGCCGGGCGCGCGTCGGCCGGCGACCGGCGGTACGTGGGGCCCCTCGCCCGGGCGGCGGTGGCGGCAGGGGCCGACGGGGTCTTTCTCGAGATCCACCCCGACCCGGAGCGGGCCCTCTCCGACGGCCCCAACAGCCTCCCGCTGGACGACCTGGAGCCGCTCCTGCGGACCCTCCTGGCGATCCGGAGCGCCGTGGAGGCGACGGGGGGAGCGGGCCCGGCGGGCCGCGGGTCCCAGCGGTCCGGGGGGTGAGATGGCGGACGTGAAACGACGGAGAAAGGCGGTACCGGCGATGAGCGAGGGGGGGACGAACCGGGCGGCGAAGCTCGCGGAGCGGGCGTCCCGCGTGTTGTCCACCGAGGCGCGGGGGATCGAGGGGCTTTGCGGGAAGCTTGCGGAGAACTTCGCGCAGGCGATCGACATCCTGCTCAACACGACCGGAAAGGTGGTGGTGACCGGCGTGGGGAAGTCGGGGCTGATCGGGCGGAAGATCGCCGCGACGCTCGCCTCGACCGGGACCCCGGCCTTCTTCCTCCACCCGGCCGAGGGGATGCACGGGGACATCGGAATGGTCCGGAAGGGGGACGCGATCATCGCCCTGTCCAACTCCGGGGAAACGGAGGAGATCGCCCGGATCCTGCCGATCTTCAAGCGGCTGGGGCTTCCGCTGATCGCACTGACGGGGAGACCGGGCTCCACCCTCGCCCGGCTGGCGGACGTGACCCTCGACGTCGGGGTCAAGGAGGAGGCCTGCCCCCTGGGGCTCGCCCCGACCTCCTCCACGACGGCCAGCCTGGCGATGGGAGACGCGCTGGCGGTCGTCCTGTTCGAGGAGAAGGGGCTCTCCCTGGAGGATTTCGCGCAGCTCCACCCAGGGGGAGCGCTCGGGCACCGGCTCCAGTCGGTGGCGGATGTCATGCACCGGGGAGAGGAGATTCCGCTGGTCTCCGGGGACACCCCGCTCAAGGACGCCCTCTTCACGATCAGCTCGAAGCGGCTCGGCGTGACGGGAGTGTCCGACGGGAGGGGGGCCCTGGCGGGGGTGATCACGGACGGGGACGTCCGGAGAGCGATGGAGCGGGGGACCGATCTGTTCGGGACGAAGGCCCGGGAGGTCATGACGCCGAACCCCAAGAGGATCCTCTCCAGCGAGCTCGCCGCGTCGGCCCTCCGGAAGATGGAGGAGTTCCGGATCACCAGCCTCTTCGTCTTCGACGAGAAGGGGGAGGACCGCCCGGTAGGGATCGTCCACATTCACGACCTGCTCAAGGCGGGGATCGGATGACCCCTCCCCTCGCGAGGCCCGGGGCCGCCGCCAAGGCGGGGAAGGTGCGGATCCTGCTGCTGGACGTCGACGGCGTCCTGAGCGACGGGGGGATCACCTACGACGGTGAGGGACGGGAAAGCAAGCGGTTCCACGTGCGCGACGGGCACGGGATCAAGATGATCCAGCGCGCCGGGATCGAGGTCGGGATCATCAGCGGCAGAAGCGCGGAGGCGGTTTCCGTCCGGGCGGAGGAGCTGGGGATCTCCCTGGTCCGTCAAGGGGTCTTCGACAAGGTGGCCGCATGGCGGGAGATCCTGGAGGAACGGGGAATCTTCCCCGGTGAGACCGCCTACGTGGGGGACGACGTCGTCGACCTGCCGCTCCTGCGGCAGGTGGGGTTCGCGGCGGCGGTCGCCGACGCCGAGGAATATGTGCGGTCCGCCGCCGATTACGTCTCCTCCCGGCCGGGGGGGCAGGGAGCGGTACGGGAGATCGTCGAGTTCATCCTCCGGTCCGGCGGCCTCTGGGAGCAGGTGGCCGGGAAGTATTTCCGGGACGGGAGCCCGGGATGATCCGGGGGATCGTGCTGGCGGCGGCCGCGCTGGCGCTGTTCTCCTGGGCCTATCTGCTCTCCCTGCAGGCCGCGAAAAGCCAGCAGACTTTCGGGGGAAACGGGTCGGCCGCCGCGCGGTACCGGGAGCCGGAGATCCTCCTGGGGGGAGTGGAGGTCCGCGAGATCCGGGCGGACGGCCGGTCCCAACGGTTCTCGGCGGAATCGGCCTCCTACGCCGTGCTGTCGAAGCGGTTCTCGGCGCAACGGGTGACGCTGACACTGAAGGGGGAGGGCGACAAGGTCGTGGTGCGCGCCCCGCGCGGGGAGTGGGACATGGAACGCGGGACTGTCGATCTCCCGGAAGGGGGGACGGCGGAGAGCGGCGGCGGGTGGACCGCCTCGGTTCCGGAGGCGCGGGTGGAGCTTGGGGAGCGCCGGTTGACCGCGGGGAAGGCCATCCTCTCGATCCCGGGAGTCCGGGTGACGGGGAGCGGCCTGGTCTGGCGATGGGAGGAAGGGACCGTGGAACTTTCCGCACCGGAGAGCCTCGTGGTTCCCGACCGGCTGGGGAAGGATGCGGCCCGGAAGGAGAGGGGGGGGACACGATGACAAGAACGTTCCGATGCGGCGGGCGGACCGCCGGGAGGTGGAGGGTCTGCCTGCTGGCCCTCCTGGCCCTTGCGGCATGGAGCCGTTCCCTGCAGGCTGCGGAAGGGAAGGGAGCGCGGGCCGATGTGCAGGGGAATCTCCCGATCGAGATCACCGCGGACCGGCTCCTGGCCGACAGCGTGAAGGAGACGGTCACCTTCGAGGGGAACGTCCGGGCGAAGCAGGGGGAGGTGACCCTCTTCTCGGACAGGCTCTTCGCCGAATATCAGGGGACGGGAAGAAGCGTCGAGAAGATCACCGCCGAGGGAAACGTCCGCGTCCTCCACGCGGGGAGGGAGGCGCGCGGCGAGCGGGCGGTCTTCTACAACCAGGAGCAGCGGATCGTCCTCTCGGGAGGGGCCGGGCTGGTGCAGGGAGAGGACTCCCTGAAGGGGGACACGGTGACGATCTTCCTGCAGGAAAACCGGTCCGTCGTGACGGGAGGAGAGGGGGGACGGGTCCGCGCCGTGATCCATCCCCGGGGCATCCTGGAGCGGAAGGAGAAGACCGACCGGTGAACGCCCTTGCCGTCCAGGGCTTGCGGAAGCGGTACCGGAACCGGGAGGCGGTCAAGGGGGTTTCGCTCGAGATCGCCCCGGGGGAGGTCGTCGGGCTGCTGGGGCCCAACGGGGCCGGAAAAACCACCATCTTCTACATGATGGTCGGTCTGATCCGGCCCGACGGCGGCACCGTGACGCTGAACGGGTCGGAGATCACCGGGCTCCCGATGCACCGGCGGGCCCGGATGGGGCTCGGCTATCTCCCCCAGGAGCCCTCGGTTTTCCGGAAGCTGACGGTCCGCGAGAATATCCTCGCCTTCCTCGAGGAGCTGCCCCTCTCCCCCGGGGAGCGGGAGGAGCGCCTCCGGGGGCTCCTTTCGGAGATGCGGATCTCCCACGTGGCGGACTCGATGGGATATGCTCTTTCGGGGGGGGAGCGGCGCCGCGTGGAGATCGCCCGCGCCCTGGTGATCTCGCCCGCGTTCCTCCTCCTGGACGAGCCCTTCGCCGGGATCGACCCGATTTCTGTGGCCGATTTGCAACAGGTGATCCTCGGATTAAAAGAACGGGGGATCGGGGTTATAATAACGGATCATAACGTGCGCGACACGCTGAAGGTGTGCGATCGCGCCTATATCATCTCGGAGGGGGAGATCCTCCTCGCCGGGGACCCGGAGGAGATCGCGGCCTCTGCGCGCGTCCGGGAGATCTACCTGGGGGAGCGGTTCTCCCTGTGAGACGTACGGGAGCGGAATGGCGTTAGAGCTGAGACAGACGCTGAAGCTGACCCAGCAGCTGGTGATGACCCCGCAGCTGCAGCAGGCGATCAAGCTTCTGCAACTTTCGCGCCTGGAGCTTCAGCAGGCGGTCCGGGAGGAACTGGAGGTCAACCCCGCCCTGGAGGAGACGTCGGAGGGGGCGGGCGAGGAGCAGGCCGACGCGGCCCCGGAGACGGAGACGGCGGAGGAGGCTCCCCCTCCGGCGGCCAAGGACAGCCTCATCGACCGGATCGACTGGAACTACTACTTCGGGGACGGCGCCACGTCGGGAGGAGCCCGGGGAGAACGGGAGCGGGAGGAGGACGACGGCCGCCCCTATTACGAGAACCTGCTGACCCGGAAGCCGTCGCTCTCCGAGGTTTTCGAGGAGCAGATCCGCCTCTCGGACGCCTCCGGGACCACGAGGGAGATCGCCCACTACCTGATCGGAAACCTCGACGAGAACGGGTATCTCAAGGTGTCCGCGGAGGAGACCGCGGAAGCCCTCGGGAAGCCGTTGGCCGAGGTGGAGGAGGCGATCTCGAGGATCCAGTCGCTCGAACACTCCGGCGTGGGGGGGCGGGACCTCCGGGAGTGCCTCCTGATCCAGGCGCGGGAGAAGGGAGAGGAGTTCTCCCTCCCGGTCCGGATCCTGACGGAGCATTTCGACCTGTTCTCCCGGGGGGACGTCGCCGGGATCGCGAGGCGGCTGAAGGTCTCCCGGGAGGTGGTCAAGGAGGCCTTCCAGAAGCTGGTCACCCTCTGGCCCAAGCCGGGGAGGGCCTTCTCGGGCGACGACGTGCAGTACATCACCCCCGACGCCTACGTGTTCCGGGTCGACGACCGGTGGGTGATCACCCTGAACGAGGACGGGCAGCCGCGGCTGCGCCTTTCCTCCTACTACCGGGACCTCCTCCAGTCCGGGGATAAGCTCGGCAAGGAGGACCGGGAGTTCCTCAAGCAGAAGGTCAACTCCGCGCTCTGGTTCATCAAGAGCATCCAGCAGCGGCAGCGGACCATCTACAAGGTCGTGGAAAGCATCGTGAAGATCCAGGACGCCTTTCTCGAGCGGGGCTCCACGCACCTCAAGCCGCTCACCCTCCGGGACGTGGCGGAGGACATCTCGATGCACGAGTCGACCGTGTCCCGGGTCACGAGCGGGAAGTACCTGTACACCCCCCACGGGATCTTCGAGTTGAAGTTCTTCTTCAACTCCGGGCTGAACCGGGAAGGGGGGAGGGAGGACATCGCCTCCAAGTCGGTGCAGGAGAAGATCCGGGAGATCCTACGGAGCGAGGGGGAGAAGCCCTACAGCGACCAGGACCTGGTCCGGCTGCTCCGGAACCAGGGGATCCGGATCGCGCGCCGGACGGTGACGAAGTACCGGCAGTCGATGGGGGTGCTCCCCTCTTCGAAGCGAAAGAAGCTGTTCTGATGTCCGCGAATCCGCAATACCCATAAGGAGGGCGTAGGCGTGAGCAACATCTCCGTGACGTTCCGTCACATCAACCCGAGCCAGCCGCTCAAGGAGTATGTCACCGAGAAGCTGGGCAAGGTGCAGAAGATCCTGGAGGACCCCTTCGAGGCGAACGTGACGCTCTCGGTGGAGAAATACCGGCACATCGCCGAGGTCTTCTTCAACGCGAAGGGGATCACGGTCAAGGCGTTCGAATCGACCGACGACCTGTACTCCGCCATCGACCTGGTGTGCGACAAGGTCGAGCGGCAGCTGAAGAAATACCGGGAGAAGCGGAAGGAGAAGGGGCAGGGGCATGCCCCCCTCGTGTCGGGCTCCTCCCTCACCATCCGGGAGGAGGCCGGGCCCCTGATCGTCCGGTACGACAACTTCCTGCCCAAGCCGATGAGCGTGGAGGACGCGGCGCACCATCTGGACATCCTGAAGATCGACGTCTTCCTGTTCATCAACCAGGAGACGAACCAGCCCAGCGTCGTGTTCCGGCAGCAGGACGGGAACATCGGGTTCACGGAGCCGATGGCCCGATGAAGATCCTGGACATCGTGACTCCCGCGGCCGTGCTGGACGACCTCCGCGCCGAAACCAAGGAGGGGGTCCTCCGCGAACTTTCGGAAGTGATCTCGGGGATGGTCCCGTCGCTGCCGGCGGACCGGCTGACGTCGATCCTGATGGAGCGGGAGAGCCTCGGCAGCACCGGGATCGGGGACGGCGTGGCCATCCCGCACGGGAAGGTGGCCGGGATCGAGCGGCTGGTCGCCGCCTTCGGCCGCAGCCGGAAGGGGGTGCAATTCCACTCCCTGGACGGGAAGCCGGCCCACCTGTTCTTCGTCATCATGGCCCCGGAGTACTCCGCCGGGATGCACCTGAAGGCGCTCGCGCGGATCTCCCGGCTCCTCAAGGACGAGCGGTTCCGGCGGTCCCTCCTGGAGGCCGCGGACGCCGACGGACTGCGCAGGATTTTCCAGGAGGAGGACGGCCGGGGATAGCGGACCTGCCCCGGCGAAGGAGGCTTCCGAAGTGCCGGTCACGGGGGAACACGGGACGATCCACGGCGTGCTGGTGGAGGTCTTAGGCGTCGGCGTGCTGCTGTTGGGGCCGAGCGGCGTCGGGAAGAGCGAGTGCGCCCTCGACCTCATCCTCCGGGGACACCGCCTGGTGTCCGACGACGTCATCCACCTGGAACGGCGCGGCGCGGAAACGGTCCTGGGGGCCGGAGACGAGCTGACCCGTCACCACATGGAGATCCGGGGACTCGGGATCATCAACATCCGGGACCTCTTCGGGCTCATGGCCGCCGTGGACCGCAAGAAGGTGGAGCTGGTGATCCGGATCGAGGAATGGGACTCGAAGAAGGAGTACGACCGTCTCGGCGTGGACGACAGCCGGTTCGAGATCCTCGGCGTAAGCCTCCCCACGCTCCTGATACCGGTATCCCCCGGGAGAAACCTGGCGACGATCGTGGAGGTCTCGGTACGGAACCACCTCCTCAAGACGCAGGGGGTCTTCTCCGCGCGCGGGCTCGTCGAGCGGCAGGGGCGGCGGGCGGGGGGAGGAGGCCCGAAGGAATGAGCGCCCGCGGGAGGCGGAGGGTCCGCGTCGTGATCGTGACCGGGCTCTCCGGGTCGGGGAAGAGCACCGCCACGAAGGTGTTAGAGGACATCGGGTACTATTGCGTCGACAACCTCCCCCTCGTCCTGCTCCCCCGGATCGTGGATCTCGTGTCCGAGGCCCGGGGGGACACGGCCAGCATCGCCCTGGTGGCCGACGTGCGGGGCCGGGAATTCCTGGCCGGCTTCACCCGGGTCCTGGAGGAGCTTCGCCGGGGGCCGCACGACGTTCACGTCCTCTTCTTCGACGCCGGGGACGACGTCCTGCTGCGCCGCTTCAGCGAGACCCGGAGAAAGCACCCCCTCGCCGGGAAGGGGGGGGCCAAGGAGGCGATCCGGCGGGAGCGCGAGATGCTCGCCCCCCTGCGGGAAGCCGCCGACACGGTGCTCGACACCTCCCAGTACACGGTGCACCAGCTCCGGGACGCCCTCCTGCGCCGCTTCCGGAAGGAGCACGGGGGGAGCCTCCAGGTGGGGATCGTCTCCTTCGGCTACCGGTACGGGATCCCGCTTGAGGCCGACATGGTGGTCGACGTCCGGTTCCTCCCCAATCCGAACTTCGTCCCCGGCCTGAAGAGCCTCACCGGACTGGACCGGCGGGTGCGGAACCACGTGACCGGCTTCCCGGTCACCCGGAAGTTTCTGGAAAAGCTGACCTCGTTCTTGAAATTTCTCCTCCCCCTTTATACAAAGGAGGGGAAGGCCTATTTCACCCTGGGGGTGGGGTGCACGGGGGGCAGGCACCGTTCCGTGGCGCTGGCCGAGGCGGTTTCGGCCGCCTTGTCGCGCGGGGGGAATCCCCCCGTCGTGACACACCGCGACATCTCCCGGTCTTCCCCGCCGGGCAGGAGTTCGAAATGATCGGAATCGTTCTGGCCTCCCACGGGCGGCTCGCGCTCGAGCTGCTCCGGACCGCGGAGATCATCGTCGGGAAGATCGAGAACACGGTCACCGTGGAGATGGACCCGAAGATGGGGATGGAGGAGTTCCACAAGGCGATGGAGGGGGCGATCCGCACGGTCGACTCCGGGAACGGGGTGCTCCTGCTGATCGACATGTTCGGGGGGACCCCTTCCAACATCGGACTTTCCTTCCTGGGGACGCACAACGTGGAGATCGTGACGGGGGTGAACCTCCCGATGATGATCAAGCTGCCGATGGCCCGCACGACGATGCCTCTCCCGGAGCTGGCGGAGTATATCCGCGACTACGGCAAGCGGAACATCGCGACCCCCGGGGAGATGCTCCGGAAAAAGGCCGAAAAGAAGTAGCGATGCCGATCGTGCTGGTCAGGGTGGACTGCCGGCTGATCCACGGCCAGGTCGTGGAGACCTGGGTTCCCCATACCGGAGCCGACTGCCTCCTCGTGGCGAACGACGACCTGGTCGCCAATCCCTTCCTGCGCTCCGTGATGGAGATGGCGGTGCCCGACGGCGTCCACGTGGTGTTCTGCCCCGTGAACGAGGTCCTCCGCGTGCTGTCCGAGATCGACCGGAAGGGTGAGAAGGCGATCCTGCTCTGCGCCTCTTCCGGGGACGCGCTGGAGATCTACCGCCGCGGGGTCCGGTACGCCGCCCTGAACATCGGAAACCTGCACTATTCCTCGGGGAAGGTGGAGGTCTCCCCCTCGGTCTTCTTCGCACAGGAGGACTTCGAGGCGGTGGATTGCCTCTCCCACCTCGGGGTGTCCGTCACCATCCGGGCCACGCCGTTCGATCCCGGGACCTCCTTCGACGCCGGGGAGGGGGAAGGATGATCTGGAGCATTCTCCTGGCCGCCGTTCTGGGTGGGATCTGCTACCTGGACCGGACCGCAGCCTTCCAGGTGATGCTTCACCGGCCGCTCGTGGTCGCCTCGATCATGGGCGCCGTGTTCGGGGACCTCGCCGCGGGGGCCCAGGTGGGAGCCGTCCTGGAGCTTCTCTACCTCGTCCGTCTCCCCGTGGGGGCCTCCATTCCTCCCGACGACACGGGAGCCGCGGTGTTCGGGGGGGCGGCGGCGGCGGTGGCCTCCTCTTCCATCGGGCTCGACGGCGGCAGCTTCACCTCGATCCTGCTCCTCTCGGTCCCGTGCGCCGAGCTGGGAAAGCTCGCGGACCGTTTCGTGCGGCGCGCGAACGGGAGGATCGCGCGGCTCACGCTGGAGTCGGTGGAGCGGGGCGACTCCGAGGCGGTCCGGCACGGCCTCCTGGCCGGCCTCTGTCTGTTCGCGGCCTCCGGAGTCGCGCTTTCCCTGCTTTTCGCGGGGCTCGGCGTCTCCCTCTCCGGGGTTCTCCTTCCCCGCTTCGGGCCGGAAAGCCGGGAGCAGCTCTCGGCCCTCCTCCCCGCGATCCCGCTTTTGGGCGCCGCGTCCGTCTTTTCCTGCAGCCGCACGGAAAAGACGGCGCCGGTCTTCTACCTGACGATGACGGCGGTGTTCGCCGCCACCTTCCTCTTCCGGTGGGCCGGGTGATGGGCGGGGGCGTCCGTCCGGTTCTCCGGAAGATCTGGCTTCGGCAGTTCCTCCTGCAGGGGTGCTGGAACTACGAGGGGATGCAGAACGTGGGGTTCGCCTACTGCATGCTCCCCGCGCTCCGGGAACAATACAAGGGACGCCCGGAGGAGCTGATCCGGGCGCTGAAGCGGCATCTGGAGTTCTTCAACACCCACCCGGCGATGGCCGGGGTCGTCCTGGGGGCTTCCGTCCGCCTCGAGGAGCGGGTGGCCGAAGGGGAGGCCGATCCCCGGGCGATCGGGACCTTCAAGGTGGGGCTCATGGGATCGCTGGGGGCGATCGGAGACTCCTACTTCTGGGGGGCGCTCAAGCCGATGGCCGCGGCGGCGGGGGCGATCCTCTCCCTCGTCCATCCGCTGCTGGGGATCGCGGCGCTGCTCCTGTTGTACAACGTGTCGCACCTGGCGATCCGGTACCGCGGGTTCGTCGCCGGGACGGAGGGGGAGGAGCGGGCGGCCCGGTTTCTCCGGGGGGAGGGGCTCGCGAGAAAGACCGAGGACCGCAAGCTGGTCGCCGCGATCCTGGGGGGCGCCTACGCGGGGGTGATCGGGAGCCGGACCGCGCTGATGTTCGGGGGAATCGCGACGGCGGCGGCGGTCCTTGTCGTCGCCGCCCTGCTGGTGCATCTGTTCAGCACGTTTTTCCGGAAGGCCGTGTCGCCGTCGGAGCTCCTGCTGTTCCTGCTCGTCGTCGGCACCCTGACTCTCTGGTAAAGGACGCCGGGGAGGACGTGAACGGATGGAGGAGGGGAGGAACCGGGTGGAGCGGCAATTTGAAATCGTGAACCGGCTGGGGCTGCACGCACGGGCTGCGGCCAAGCTCGTGCAGCTCGCAAACCGGTTCGCCTCCGAGATCCGGATCGCGAAGAACGGAGTGGAGGCCAACGCGAAGAGCATCATGGGGGTGCTGATGCTCGCCGCCCACCGGGAGTCCTTCGTCCTGGTGCGCGCGGAGGGACCGGACGCCGCCGACGCGATCAAGGCGATCGGGACGCTGATCGCCCAGAAGTTCGGAGAAAAGGAGTAGCCCGGATGCCCGGATCCGCGAGACAGGGCGGGATGAAGGTGATGCGGGGGATCCCGGCCTCCCCCGGGGTGGCCATCGGGAAGGGGTTCTTCCTGCGGCGGGAGCTGCCGCGGTCCGTCCTATCCACCGTCCCGAAGGAGAAGGTCGACGACGAGGTCGACGCGTTCCGGAGGGCGGTGGCACGCTCCCGGGAGCAGATCCGCGCGATCCGGGGGGAGATCCAGGACAGCTCGTCGGAGCCCTACCAGATCCTTTCCACGCACCTCGCGCTGCTCGAGGACTCGATGCTGGTGGACCAGACCGTCGGCGCCATCCGGGAGGACCGGTTCAAAGCGGACTGGGCCTTCAACCGGGTCCTGAAGGACCTGCTGGAGACCTTCCACCGGATCGAGGACCAGTACCTCCGCGAGCGGGGACACGACCTCCGCCAGATCGGGCACCGGATCCTGGAGAACCTCGCGGGCCGGGGGGTGGAATCGGTCGCCTCCATCCGGGAGCCGGTGATCATCGTCGCGCACGATCTCTCCCCGGCGGACACGGCGCAGATCCAGAAGAGCAGCGTCCTCGCCTTCGCGACGGACGTCGGGAGCAGGACCTCCCACACGGCGATCACCGCCCGGTCTCTGAACATCCCCGCCGTGGTCGGGCTGGAGAAGGTGACGAAGGAGTTCGGGGGAGCCGAGGAGGTGATCGTCGACGGGGAGGAGGGGGTCGTGATCCTGGATCCCACCCCCGAGGCGGTGCGGGAGTATACCGAGAGGAAGAAGGCCTACTCCGTCCGGATCCGGGACCTCGCGAAGTTCGCGCGCCTGCCGGCCGTCAGCAAGGACGGGAAAGCGCTGACGCTCCTCGCGAACATCGAATTTCCGGAGGAGGCGGACCTCTCCCTCCGGAGCGGGGCGGAGGGGGTGGGGCTCTACCGGACGGAATTTCTCTACATGAACCGGAAGGATCTCCCTTCGGAGGAGGAGCAGTTCCAGACCTATCGGCGGGTCGCGGAGCGGTTCCGCACCGGTCCCGTCACCGTGCGGACCCTCGACCTCGGGGGGGACAAGTTCGCCTCCCAGGTCGACCTGGCGTCCGAGATGAACCCCGCGATGGGGCTGCGGGCGGTCCGGTTCTGCCTCCGGGAGAAGGAGATCTTCAAGCAGCAGATCCGGGCCGTTCTCCGGGCCTCCGCCCACGGGAACGTGCGGATGATGTTCCCGATGATCTCGGGGGTCGGGGAGCTCCGGGCCGCGCTGGCGGTCGTCGAGGAGGCGCGCGCCGAGCTGCGGCGGCGGCGGGTTCCCTTCAACAAGCGGATGCCGGTGGGGATCATGGTCGAGATCCCCTCCGCGGCCCTCATAGCCGACCTGCTCGCGCGGGAGGTCGATTTCTTCAGCATCGGGACGAACGACCTGATCCAGTACGCCCTGGCCATCGACCGGATCAACGAGCATGTCTCCTATCTCTACGAGCCGCTCCACCCGGCCATCCTCCCGCTCACCCGGAGGATCGTCGAAGGGGGGCACGAGGCCGGGATCCCGGTCTCCATGTGCGGGGAGATGGCGGGGGAGCCGATGTACACCTACGTGCTGCTCGGGCTGGGTCTGGACGAGCTCTCCATGAACGCCGCCTCCATTCCCCGCGTGAAGCGGATCGTCCGGAAGTCGGTGGCGTACGAGGCGAAGGAGTTCTCCGGGAGCCTGCTCGCCCACGGGACCGCCGAGGAGATCGGAAAAATATTGCGCCGGAAGCTGGAAGAGTTGTTCCCGGAAGACCGGTTTTGACGTATAATCCGTAGGTTTTTCCCATATTGGAACCAGGAGCGTCGCGGACATGAGCGAATACCTGTTCACCTCGGAGTCGGTCACCGGGGGACATCCGGACAAGGTGGCGGACCAGATCTCCGACGCCGTTCTCGACGAGGTCCTCCGGAAGGATCCCCGGGGAAGGGTCGCCTGCGAGACGATGGTGACCACCGGCCTGGTCATGGTCGCCGGGGAGATCACCACGACCGCGCAGTTCGACATCCCGGCCCTCGTCCGGGACACGATCGCCTCGATCGGGTACACGGGGAGCTCGAAGGGGTTCGACGCGCACAACTGCGGGGTCGTGACGATGATCGGGCGGCAGTCGCCGGACATCGCCCGGGGGGTGGACCGGAGATCGCCCGGGAAGCAGGGGGCCGGCGACCAGGGGATGATGTTCGGGTTCGCCTGCGACGAGACCCGGGAGCGGATGCCGATGCCGATCGCCTACGCCCACCGGATCTGCGGCCGGCTGACCGAGGCACGCGAGAAAAAGGTGCTTCCCTGGCTCCGACCGGACGGCAAGAGCCAGGTGACGGTGCGGTACGTCGACGGGGCTCCGCGGGAGATCACCGCGGTGGTCTGCTCCGCCCAGCACGGGCCGGAGGTCAGGAGAAAGGAACTCACCGAGGGGATTCTCGAGGAGGTCGTCCGGAAGTGCATCCCGCCGGAGCTGCTCTCCCGGAAGGCGAAATTCTACATCAACCCCACCGGCCGGTTCGTCGTCGGCGGCCCGCACGGGGACACCGGGCTCACCGGCCGCAAGATCGTCGTGGACACCTACGGCGGGTACGGCCGCCACGGCGGCGGGGCCTTCTCCGGGAAGGATCCCTCGAAGGTCGACCGCAGCGCCGCCTATATGGCCCGCTACGTGGCGAAGAACATCGTCGCGGCGGGACTCGCCCGCAGGTGCGAGCTCCAGCTCGCCTACGCGATCGGGGTGGCCGAGCCGGTATCGGTGATGGTGGAGACCTTCGGGACGGCGAAGCTCCCGCCGGAGAGGATCTCCCGGGCGGTCGGGGAGACCTTCGACCTCCGCCCCGCGATGATCATCAGGGAGCTGAACCTCCTGCGGCCGATCTACCGGAAGACCGCGGCACTCGGGCACTTCGGCCGGGAACTGCCCGAGTTCACCTGGGAGAGGACGGACAGGGTCCAGGCGCTCCGCAAGGCCGCGGGCCGGTAGGCGCAAACCGAGCAAAAGGGGGTACGGGTCGATGGTCCGCGGGAAGCAGCACGACGTCCAGGAACTCCGCCTGGCGAAGGCGGGGAGGGACCGGATCGAGTGGGCGAAGAAGGAGATGCCCGTCCTGCGCTCGATCGGGGAGAGGTTCGCCAAGGAGAAGCCGCTCGCCGGCGTCCGCATCTCCGCCTGCCTCCACGTGACCACCGAAACCGCGGCGCTGATGCAGGTCCTCGACGCCGGAGGGGCGAAGGTCGCGCTGTGCGCCTCGAACCCCCTGTCCACCCAGGACGACGTGGCCTCCTCACTCGTCAAGCACGACGGGGTCTCGGTCTACGCGATCAAGGGGGAGAACCGGAAGACCTATTACGACCATATCCTCCAGGCGTTGTCGGTCGCGCCCCACGTGACGATGGACGACGGGGCCGACCTCGTCTCCGTCATCCATACCCGCAGGAAGGAGTACCTGCGGGAGGTGGTCGGGGGAACCGAGGAGACGACGACGGGGGTCATCCGACTGCGGGCGATGGCGGACCGGGGGGTGCTCCGCTACCCGATCGTGGCGGTGAACGAGGCGAAAACCAAGCACTTCTTCGACAACCGCTACGGGACGGGGCAGTCCACGATCGACGGGATCCTCCGGGCGACGAACCGGCTGATGGCGGGATCCTGCTTCGTCGTGGCCGGGTACGGGTGGTGCGGCCGCGGCCTCGCGATGCGGGCCCGGGGAATGGGGGCGCGGGTCCTGGTCACGGAGGTCGATCCCCTGCCGGCCATAGAGGCGGTGATGGACGGCTTCGAGGTCGTCCCCCTCTCCGAGGCGGCCCCGGCGGGAGACATCTTCTGCACGCTGACCGGAAACCTCCACGTTCTGCGCCGGGAGCACTTCGCGCGGATGAAGGACGGGGCGATCGTCTGCAACTCGGGGCACTTCAACGTCGAGATCGACATCCCCGCGCTGCGGAAGATGGCCCGCTCGGTGCGCACGATCCGCCCCTTCGTGGAGGAGTACCGATTCCGGAACGGCCGGTCGGTCCACGTCCTGGCGGAGGGGCGGCTCATCAACCTGGCTGCCGCGGAAGGGCACCCCGCGACCGTCATGGACATGAGCTTCGCGAACCAGGCGCTCGGCGTGGAATACCTGGTCCGGCACCGCTCCGACCTCGAGAACCGGGTCTACCCGGTTCCCGAGAAGATCGACCGGGAGATCGCCCGGCTCAAGCTCCGGGCGATGGGGGTCCGCATCGACCGGCTGACCCCGGAGCAGAAGAGATACCTCGTCTCCTGGGAAATGGGCACCTAGCCCGGCCCACGGCCCCCATTCGGATATCGAGGACCGGGCCCCTGGCTCGCGGGGGAGGTCCCCGGTTCTTGTTGCGCCAAATCGTGGGGGCGCCCGGGACCGGCTCCGCCGCCTCTGAGGGGGGTTCGCTTCGCCCGCCCTCCGCCCCCGGTTCAATCTTTTTATCTCCGCTCATCCCCCCTCCTTCGGCTGGCTCCGCCCCGTGTGCGCCCCGTCCCGAGGGCGCCTGTGACTGCGGCACCCGCCGCCTGGGACCCGCAGCGATGCGGGGGATGGAGGGAGGCCTGTGGAGCGAGGTGCGGCTTTCGGCGAGCCAGGGTTCCAGGTCAACGGCGGTCCCGGTCCCGGGCGACCTGTGTCGGGAGCTGTCTAGCGGGGGGTGCCCCGGAGGAGGAGCGCCCCGGTCGCGGCGAAGAGGGCCCCGGGGAGCCACGCGGCGAGGAGGGGAGGAAGGAGCCCCTTATTCCCCAG
>MGPV01000031.1:27388-27753 GCA_001797615.1 Deltaproteobacteria bacterium GWC2_65_14 | reverse complement strand
GTAGCGGTGGGCCTTCCGGGATTCCTCAGAACCGGCGGTTGTCGAAGATGCGCCGGGTCTTCCTCTCGGACCGCGGCAGCGTGCCGGGCGGGAGGATCTCCACGGAGCAGGACACCATGAGGTTGCGCTTGATCTCGGCGGCGATCGCGCGCGAAAGGGCCATGTCCGCGCTCGCGCCGACGCGGCCGGCCCGCTCCAACTTGAGCTCCATGTGGTCCTTCCCGTCCTCCCGCCTTTCGAAGAGGAGCTGGTATTCGCTGCCGGCGCCGTCGATCTTCGAGAGCACCTCGTCCACCTGGCCGGGGTAGATGTTCACCCCCCGGAAGACGACCATGTCGTCGGATCGTCCCAGGATCCTGTCGTGG
>MGPV01000031.1:23603-27343 GCA_001797615.1 Deltaproteobacteria bacterium GWC2_65_14 | reverse complement strand
GTCAGGTCGCGCGAGCGGTACCGGATGAGCGGGGCCGCCTCCTTCCCGAGCGTGGTGTAGACCATCTCCCCGATCCCGCCGGGGGGGACGGGCGCAAGCGTCTCGGGCTCCAGCAGCTCCAGGAGGTAGAAGTCGTCCCAGTAGTGGATCCCCGACTCGCGCCGGCAGGAGAGCCCCGTGCCCGGACCGTACAATTCGGTCAGCCCCGGGATGTCGTAGACCTCCCGCACCCCCAGCAGCTCCTTGATCGTGGCGATCGTGGCGTCGCTGGTCCGCTCCGCCCCCAGGATGACCTTCTTCAGGGCAAGCCGGTCCCGGATCCCGCGCGCGTGCGTCTCCTCGGCCAGCAGCAGCCCCATCGACGCCGTGCAGCAGAGGACCGTCGTCCGCAGATCCAGGAGGAAGGTGCACTGCAGGTCGAGGTTCCCGGGGCCCGAAGGGATCGTCATCGCGCCGAAATTCTCCGCTCCCAGCTGGAACCCCACGCCGGCGGTCCAGAGCCCGTACCCGACGCAGATCTGCACCCGGTCGTCCCGGGTGAGCCCCGCCATCTCGTAGCAGCGGGAAAACATGACGAGCCAGTCGTCGAGGTCCTTGCGCGTGTAGCAGAGGATCTTCCGCTTCCCGGTCGTCCCGGAAGAGGAGTGGATGCGCACGATCCTCTCCGGATCGACCGCCAGCAGGGGAAGCGGATATCCGTCCCGCAGGTCTTCCGCGGTGGTGAAGGGAAGCCGGGCAAGGTCCGCGAGCGAACGGATGTCGCCGGGGGCGATGCCTGCCCCCTCGAGCCTTCGGCGGTAGAAGGGGGAATTCCTCCAGGCGTGGGACACCGTCCACTGCAGCCCCAGGAGTTGGTGCGCGGCCCGTTCCTCCATCGTCCCGTATTTCGGGGGGAAGCGCTTCAGCATGGGGGACAATGATCCCCCGTTCCGCGGCGGAATCCCAGGTCCAGGGCGGCAAGGGAGGCCCCCAGAAGATGCTCCGCCGTTCCCACACGCGCCTCCAGCGCCGCCCGCACATCCCCGGCCGAGCAATAGAGCCCCCCACCGCCGCCGACCGTCCCGAGGCGCCCCAGCGCGAACCCCAGGAGGACGAGGTTCGCTCCCTGGGGGTTGCCCGCCTCCCGGGCCAGCCCGTCGGCGTCGAGGAGATGGGCCCGGGGGCCCTCCGGCGTGGAGCATCCGTTCACCACCATCCACCCGCCGGGACGCAGGAACCCGCGGTGCGCGGCGAGGTTTTCCTCCGACAGCAGGAGAAGCCCGTCGGCCCGGGATGCCCGGATCAGCGGGCTGGAAAAGTCCCCCGCCTTGAGATGGGAAACGACGACTCCCCCGCGCTGGGCCATTCCGTGCGTCTCCGACGTGAGGACCGGTACCCCTCGCCGGATGGCGGCGTCCGCGAGGAGGCGCGTCAGGAACAGCACCCCCTGCCCTCCCAGGCCGCTCACGAGGATCTGCTGCCGCACGGGGGCGGATCCTTCCCGCGATGCGCTCACCGGGACCCCTCCTCCTCCACCGGCTCCCATTGGATCGCGCCGACGGGACAGACGTCGATGCAGACCCCGCACCCGGTGCACAGGACCCCGTCGACCTGCGCGCGTTCCTCCCCCTCCCCGCAGCGGAGAGCCGGGCACTCGAAGTGGGTGATGCAGTGCCGGCACCCGGTGCAGGCGTCGGTGACGGACACACTGCGCGCGCCGGGAAGACGCCCCCCCCGGATCCTCTCCATCACCGCGCACGGCTCCCGCGCGATGACCACCGCCGGACCCCTCTCCCGGCTGTAGGCCAGGGCCTCCTGCAGAAGGGCGACGAACTCCGGAAGCCGTCCGGGGACTCCGACCTTGCAGTACCCGACCCCGCAGCCGCGGACGATCGCCTCCATGTCCGCAGCGGCCGTCGGCTCGCCGGCCGCCCCGGTCCCCGTGGCCGGCGTCGGCTGGAACCCGGTCATCGCGGTCGTGGCATTGTCCAGGATCACCAGGACGAAGCGCGCTCCCTGCACCACCGCGTCGATGAGCGGCGGGATGCCGGCGTGGTAGAAGGTGGAGTCGCCGATGGTGGCCACGATGTCGACCGTCTTCCCCGCGAGCCGGTAGGCCTGGTAGAAGCCGGCGGCCTGGCTGACCGCGGCGCCCATGCACAGGACCGTGTCGACGCCGCCCAGGTTCAGGCCGAGCGTGTAGCACCCGATGTCGCTCGGGTAGATCCCCTTCGGCGCCGCCTTCCGGATCGCGTAGAAGGCCGCCCGGTGGGAGCAGCCGGCGCACAGGGTCGGGCGCCTCCCCTCCCGCACCTGAGGTTCCGCCCCGGCCGTCTCCACGGCCAGTCCGGCGAACCGCGCGAGGATCCGCTCCACGGTTTCCGGGAGAAGCTCTCCCACCTCCGGGACCGCGCCGGTCATCTTCCCGCGCACCCGGCTCCGGTCCAGGAACTGCATCTCGATCACTCCCGCGGGTTCCTCGAGAACGAGGATCTCCTCGAAGGAGGCGAGCAGGCGGGAGACGAACTCGGAGTGGAGCGGATAGGGCTGCAAGACCTGGTAGAGGGGAACGCGGTCCCACAGCCCAAGTTCCGGCAGGATCTCCCGGGCGTGGGCCGCCGCGACGCCGGAGGCCACCACGGCTCGCACGCCGGAGGCGCCGGGGTTCACGAGGCGCGGCGCAGTCGGCGCCCATGAGGAGATCGCCGCGATCTTCTCCGCAAGCTCCCGGTGGAGGGCAAGGCGAAAGGCCGGGGTTGCCGCCCAGCGGGCGGGGTCCTTCCGGAAGTCGGCGTCCGGCGGAACGGAAAGGATCTCCCCCGCCGCGATGTCCTGGCAGGCGTGGCAGACCCGCGTGGTGGGGCGAAGCATCACGGGGATCCGGAATCTCTCCGAGAGCTCGTACCCCTTCGCGATCAGCTCCATGGCCTCCGCCGGGGAGGCCGGGTCGAGGACGGGGACCTTGGCCATCATGGCCAGCAGGCGGCTGTCCTGCTCCGTCTGCGAGGAGTGGGGGCCCGGATCGTCCGCGCTGATCACGAGGAAGCCGCCCGCGACTCCCGTGTAGGCGGCGCTCATCAGCGGATCGGAGGCGACGGAAAGGCCCACCTGCTTCATGCTGACCGCCGTGCGCAGCCCCGTCAGGCTCCCGGTGTAGGCGATCTCGAAGGCCACCTTCTCGTTGACCGCCCACTCCGCGTGCATCCGGATGCCGCGGGCCTTCCCGATCTTCGCCACAGAGGAAAGGATCTCCGACGCGGGCGTCCCGGGATAGGAGGAGGCGACCCGGCACCCGTTCTCCACGAGGGCGTGCGCCATGGCCTCGTTTCCGAGCGCGAGAAACCGGCTGCCCACGAAAATCCCCCCCCTCCCCTACTTCACCAGGTCGGACAGCACGAGCACCGTCCAGTAGGGAGAGACCATGAGGATGACGACCGAGACGATGTAGGACGGCAGGTAATAGAAGCCCCCCCGGAAGACCGTCGCCAGCGGGATGCCCGACATGCCGGAGACGACGTAGCAGCAGATCCCGATGGGAGGCATGATGGAGCCCATCGTCGTGACGATCGTGATCACCTGGCCGAACCAGATGGGATCGTACCCCAGCTGGACGACGAGGGGGTAGAAGATCGGAAGCGAGACGAGGAGGAAGGCGAGGGCGTCCATGACGCATCCCCCGACGATGTAGCAGAGCAGGATCACCCAGAGCACCATCCACTTGGGCAGGGCGAGCGTCTGGATCCACGCGGCGGCCTCGAAGG
>MGPV01000031.1:21527-23591 GCA_001797615.1 Deltaproteobacteria bacterium GWC2_65_14 | reverse complement strand
CACGATCATGAAGACCATGCACGAGATCCGCAGCGTGTCCGTCATGGAATCGAGGAATTTCCTCCAGGTCAGCTTCCTCCGGACGAGGCAGATGACCAGCGCCAGGAAACAGCTGACGGCGGCGGCCTCCGTGGCGGTCACGACTCCGGTGAACAGGGCGTACATGATGATTCCGAACAGGAGGAGGATGTCGCCCGCCTCCGGAAGCGCCCGGAGGCGCTCCTTCCAGCCGAACCGCGGCCCGGCCACCCCCCAGTCGGGGTGCCGGCGGCAGATCCAAACCACCGTCCCCAGAATGAGGAGGGTCAGGATGGCGCTGGGGATGATGTTGCCGAAGAAGAGCTTCCCGATCGACTGGCCGGTGTAGAGACCGTAGACGACGAGCACGATGGAGGGGGGAATGAGGACGCCCAGCGTCGCCCCCGCGGCAACCGATCCGGCGCTCAGGACCGGGTGGTACCCGTATTCCTTCATCGCCGGGATTGCGACGGCGCTCATGGTGGCCGCCGTGGCCGTGTTGGACCCGGAGATGGCCGAAAAGGCCGCCGACGCCATGATCGTCGTCATCGCGAGCCCTCCCCGGTAGTGGCCGAACCACTTGTAGGTCGCGTCGTAGAGGCTGAAGTTGTAGCCGGCGTAATGGACAATCTCGCCGACGAGGATGAACAGGGGAATCACGGTAAGCCCGTAGCTGGAGAAGATGTTCCACATCTCGGCGCCCACCATCGAGAACGCGGCGTCGAAGGAGGTCGTGAAGGCGATCCCGAAGAACCCCACGAGCGTCATCGTGTACGCTGCGGGGACCCGCAGCACGAACAGGACGAGAAACATGACCAGGATGCCGTACAGTCCGACGGCGGGACCGCTCACCGGGCGTTCTCCTTCCGCCAGACGGTCCCCAGGAGGTCGAGCAGCAGCGTCAGGGCGAGCACGGCGAACCCCGCCGAGACCAGGAACACGAAGGGGTGGAAGGCGATCTTGAGCGTCTCGGAGAGCTCGCCGGTCCGCATGAGCCTCTTCCCGTATACGAAGGTCTGCCAGGAGACGATGGAAAAGAGGACGAGCGCGAGGGCGTGGCTCACCGCGTCGAGGACCCGCTTCACCGGCCCGGGGAAGCGGTCCGACAGGATGTCCACGACGATATGGTCCTTGCGCCTCTGCGTGTAGCCGAGGGCGCCGGCGGTGACGACCGCGCCCAGGAAGGAAACCACCTCGTACGTCCCGCTCACCGGGGCGCGCACGATCCGCAGGGCCACGTTCGAGGTCGCCAGGAGCGTGAGCGCCAAAAGCGCCACGCCCCCGATGATCATACAGAGCTTCCGCAGCAGTGCGGAGAGCCGTTCCAGGTCCATCCGGCGCCGGACGGACTACTTGTACTGCTGCTCGTGCTTCTTCTTCAGCGCAAGCACGTCGGCGACGATCTGCTTCCCGTCCAGTCCCAGCGAAGTCACCTTCTTGACGTAGGCGTCCACCATGGGCTGGAGAAGGCCGTGCACCGTTTCGACGTCGGCCTCGGGAAGGGAGAACAGCTGGTGCTCATACGTCTTCTTGGACCAGGCCAAGGCCTCGGCGACATGGTCGTCCACGTAGGTTCCCGTCCACAGCGACTGCTCCCTGCGCATGTCGTCGAACACCTTCTTCACGTCCGCCGGGAGGGAATTCCACTTCTCGAGATTCATGACGACGGCGAAGGTGACGACCGGGAGGTTGGCGACGGTGGCGTACGGCGTGTAGGCCGCGAACTTGAAGTCCTGGAGGATCTCCATCGACGACACCATTCCCTTGACGATCCCCTTCTGGATCGCCTCGGGCGTTTCGGACTGCGGCATGGCGACCGGGATGCCGCCCAGGCGCTTGACGACCTCGGCGTTCGTCCCCGCGACCCGCAGTTCCATCCCCTTGAGGTCCGCGAGCGACTTCACGGGGCTCTTGGTCATGAAGTGGGTCGGCGGGCAGGTGAAGAGGGTCAGGATCTTGACCTTCTCGAACTCCTTCGGCTTGTACTTCTGCACGAGGTCGTAGAGGGTGAGGCTGGCAACCTTGGCGCTGGTGAAGCCGAAGGGG
>MGPV01000031.1:8943-21509 GCA_001797615.1 Deltaproteobacteria bacterium GWC2_65_14 | reverse complement strand
CGCGAAGTTGCCGATGTCGGCCAGCCCCGAGATCACCCCGTCCAGGATGTTCTTGGCGGGCAGGAGCGTCCCGCCGGGGAAGGTCTGGACCTGGACCTTTCCGCCGGTCCGCTTCGCAACTTCCTTCGCCCAGTGCTCCATCTGGACGCAGGGGAAGGTCGGGGCAGGGGGGAAGTTGGCGTAGGTGAGCGTGATCGTCGCTTCCGCCTGGAGGGGAGGGGTGGGCGAGACGAGCAGGAACCCCAGGAGAACCGCCAGGAAAACCGGGAACAACCGCCTTGACCGCATGGAGAAACCTCCTGTTGGAATGGATCGCGATGCTTCGCCCGGCACGCTCCGGTTCCACACTCCGTGCGTCTGGTGTATACCAGGGGTGTGGAACCGGGGACGCCGTGGTGCGTCGGTACATGCGCACAGGGTGCGGAAATTATGGCGATTCCCGGCGCGGATTGCAAGGCAAAGTCTTCGGAGTCCACCCGATTGACTGGGCTTCGGCCGGCCCCCGGTTTGAGGCAATTCTCCATAAAACCAAAGCGGGATCTTCACCTGCGGTCGGTGGACTCCCCGATCCCGGTCTGGAACATGCAATAGCCGGCGCGCAACCGGATCGTCCCTTTTCCACGTTCAAAAACCGGTTCGGTCGTCGGTCATTCGGTTTCACTTCGCTCAGACGGGAACCAGTGCCTCGTCCGGTTGCAGAACGAGCAGACCGTGAGCATCACGGGGACCTCGACCAGGACCCCGACCACGGTAGCAAGGGCGGCGCCGGAGCCGGGGCCGTAGAGGGCGATCGCGGTGGCCACCGCCAGTTCGAAGAAGTTGCTCGCCCCGATGAGGGCCCCCGGGGCCGCCACGTTGTGGGGGACCTTGAGCCACTTCATCAGGCCATAGGTGAGAGAGGAGTTGAAGTAGACCTGGATCAGGATGGGGACGGCGATCAGGAGGATGTGGAACGACCGGGCGGTGATGTTGTCGGCCTGGAACGCGAAGATGCACACCAAGGTGGCCAGTAGCGCGACGACCGTTACGGGGTGGAGGACCGACAGAAACTTCTCGAACCATTCGCTCCCCTTGGCCCGGATGAGCCAGGTGCGGGAGACCGCCCCGGCTCCCAGCGGAATGACGATGAAGAAGAAGACGGCGTAGAGAAGGACGAGGAAGGGGACGGTGAGCGAAGAAGTTCCGGTGACGAGGAACTTCACGATCGGCGCAAAGAGCACCAGCATGATCAGGTCGTTGACCGAGACCTGGACCAGGGTGTAGGCCGGGTCCCCGTCCGTCAGGTAGCTCCACACGAACACCATCGCCGTGCAGGGGGCGGCGGCCAGGATGATGGTTCCCGCCAGGTACTGGTCCGCGAGCTCCGGCCCGATCCACGGCAGGAAGACGTGCTTGAAGAAGACCCACCCGAAAAACGCCATCGAGAACGGCTTGACGAGCCAGTTGACGACGAGGGTGACGATCAGCCCACGGGGACGTTTCCGAACGCCAAGCACGGAGGAGAAGTCCACCTTCAGCATCATCGGGTAAATCATCAGCCAGATCAGCACCGCGATCGGGATATTGATATGACTGTCCTCGCCGAACTCCATCCCCCTCAGGGCGTCGACCGCGGCGGGGAACATCTTCCCGACGAGGATGCCGACCCCCATGCAGAGGGCGACCCAGAGGGTCAGGTACCGCTCGAAGACGTTGAGCCGCTTTTCCACCGGCGCGGGGGCCTCCCCCGCCGATGCCGCGACGGCTTCGCCCGACCTTCCCCGCTTCGTTCCCTCGTTCATTCCCCGAATTCCTCCCTGCTCCTGCCGCTCCCCGCCGGGGAGCGGCGGATCTACCTGTCGCCCGCTTCCGGGTGGACCTCTCCGCGGGGGCCTACCCGCAGCAGCCTCCGCCCTTGCGGCCCATCATCATTCCCATCATCGAAATCATGTTCGCCATCGGCTCCCCGCACTCCTCCGTCAGCAGGGAAAACATCTCCCGCATCTTCATGGGGTCCCCCATCATGTTCCGGCAGAAGACGGGCAGGGTCTTCCGCATGACGTTCATCTGTTCCTTCTCGGACATCGCCAGGAACTCCTTCTCGAAATCTTCCGCTTTCATGTGCCGCCTCCTGTCGTAAATTTGGTAAGCACGTTCACGCCGGGATCCGAGAATCGCCGAACAGTTCCAGACCCACCCTGTCGAGCGCATCCTTGCCGGAAAGATCGCCGTCGAGCATGGGCACCTGGAACATCGGCAGCCGGAACTCGTCGGCCGCCACGCCCAGGTAATGCCGCTGCATGCGGAAACGTGACGTAACAAAGGGGGTGGTGCAATCCTTTTCCTCCAACACGAAATTCGCGATCACCCCCTGGACGTCGATCCCGGCCTCCCGCAAATCCTCCGAAGCCCGCTTCGCCTCGAAGACGGGCGTGTACTCCGGGTAGAGAACCAGAAGGAAAATGCAGCGATCCCGGTCCTTCAAATGCCGGACCAGCGCGTCGAGCTTCTCCCTCGCCTCGCCCGCCGCCGGATCTCCCTTGCGGATGGAGACCATCATCTCGACCTGGCGGGCATAGTCGTACGGCAGCTCGAGAAGCCGGAGCGTATGTCCGGTGGGGGCCGTGTCGAATACCACGTACGCGAAGTCGTCCCGTTCGACCATTCTCGAAAACTCCTCGAAGACGGCCATCTCCTCCGTGCAGGGGGATTCCAGCTCCTCCTTCACCGCCGCCAGCATCTCCTCCGAATGACCGGAAGATCTTGCCTGGGCAAGGATCCTTTCCTTGTAGGCTTCCACGCTCGCCTTCTGATCGATCCGCGCGACAGACAGGCCGGGATACCCCGCCGCCGGGAGGATCCGATCCGTGACCTCGACCGACAGGACCTGCCCGATATGGGCCGCCGGATCGGTGGTTACCAGAAGCGTCTTCTGTCCTTCGCCGGCCATTCGCACCGCCACGGCGCACGCCGCCACGGTCTTCCCGACCCCTCCCTTGCCGGTGAGGACGACCATCCTCCCGCCGTTGCGGACCGACAGCAGTTCGGACAGATCGGCCGGATCGGAGAACCCCTTGAAATCCGTTCCCCCGACGAACTGCCCTTCCAGGGAAACCAGGCGGCCGTCGAACGCGATCTCGGCGAATTTCCTCAACGAATCGAATCCCTTCACCTCCCCCGCCTGGAGGCGCACTTCACGCCGGAAATACGGAAGGGCTTTTGCCAATGCCAGGATCTGCTCCCGCTGGCGGCTCGCAAGCCTGGCGAACGGTTCGCCGGCATCTTCGGGATAAATGCCGTTCACGACGACCCGGAAGTTCCCGATGCCGAGCGCCGAAAGCTCGTCGTGGGCACGGACCGTCTCGGACACGGATGTGGCCTCGGGGCGGCAGACCAGGACGAATTCCGTCCGCTCCGGGTCGCGCATCGCCGCCACCGCCCGGTCGTACTTCTCCTTGGAGCCCTGGATCGAGGAGACGGGGCCGATGCAGGTCTGCCCCGAGCCTTGCGCGCTCTCCTCGATGTGCCGCGACCAGTCGACGGGAAGCTCCAGGAGGCGGATGGTGTGACCCGTCGGGGCGGTGTCGAAGATCACCGCGTCGAAATCCGTCTCCCCGAGGAAGCCGGTGAACCGGTCGAAGGAAGCGATCTCCACCGTGCAGGCGCTGCGGAACTGCTCCTCGAGAACCTTCATGACGTCGGGGGGCATGACTCCCCGCATGGGACCGATGACCCGCTCCCGGTACTCCTCGGTGGCCGCATCGGGATCGATCTCCATCGCGAAGAGGTTGGGGACGATCTCGGCAATCCTGTGCCCGATCGGCCGCTCGAAGACGTCGGACAGGTTGCTTGCCGGATCCGTGGACACGATGAGCGTCCTCTTCCCGGACTCCGCCATCCGGACGGCGGTCGCCGCCGCCATCGTCGTTTTCCCCACCCCGCCTTTCCCCGAAAAAAACGTATAGAAAGACATGAAACGATTCCCCCTTTTGTCGGACTGGATAGGTATTTCCTGCGTTCCCGTTTACCCGCAGCGACCGCCGCGGCCGGGGGGGCATCACCCCCCCGGGGCGGGCCCGCTCCCTCCCCCGCCCCCGACGGAGAAGCCGAAGAGCTGCTGCTCCACCTTCCGGCTGCCGCAGGCGGGACAGCGGGGCTTCCACTCCTCCTTCTCCCGAATGGACATCCGGACCTCGAAGGAACGATCACAGGACCGGCACAGGTACGCGTAGGTCGGCATCTACCTCCCCTCCCCGGCGACCTGATCATACGTGGGGTATGTCCCCTTGCAGACGACCTTCCCGTCCAAGAGCGCGAGCGGTAGGACCTCCTGCCCCTCCCGGGTCAGCAGATCCACCACCGTCCTGTTCGCCATGAACCGTTGCGGCGCCTGGTTGATCGCCAGCCTCTCCACGGAGATCCCCTCCTTCTTCCACCGGAAAATGTTCTCCTGGAGCGTCGCCAGCGCAGGATCGGGCGCCGGCCCGCAGACCCCGGTGGGGCAGCACAGCGGCGATTCGTAGATCTCCAGCTTCCTCATCTCGATCCTCCTTGTCCCCCCTCGGTCGAAACGGATAGGATGGAGACGATGGACATTATTCCCCCGTCGCGGTATGATGTCAATTCGTTATTTGGCGAAATGGAGGTCACGACATGAGCCTGCGCGCCTACGAGAGCGTCATGAAGGCCGTGGCGGACCCCACCCGGGTCCGGATCCTCAAGATCCTGGAGGGGGGGGAGATGTGCGTCTGCCAGGTCATCGCCGTCATCGCCCTGGGACAATCCACGATCTCGAAGCACCTCTTCCTCCTCAAGTCCGCCGGCCTGGTCAGGGACCGCCGGGACAGGAAGTGGATCCACTACTCCCTGGCCCGGAAGGACGCTTCTCCCTATGCCGCCCTGGCGCTCCGGAACCTCAAGGGGTGGCTCAAGGACGATCCCGTCGTCCTGAAGGACCTGGAAAGGGCGGCATTGGCGCGGGCGATCGGACCGGTGGCGATCTGCGAGCGGAGAATGACCCTGCCGGCCGGGGGGCGGGCTGCCGATTTCGTCCTTTCCCCGCTCAAGAAGGCAAAACCCGGCGCGCGACCGGAGGCCCGGGGATGAGCGCGGGGACCGAGGAGTGGAGAAGCGAGGCGGCGGCACTGCGCGCCCTCCGCCCCCGCCACATCCTGTTCCTCTGCGTCGCGAACTCGGCCCGCAGCCAGATGGCAGAAGGCATCGCACGGTCGCTCGCCCTGCCGGGCGTGACCGTCTCCTCCGCGGGATCCGACCCGGCTTCCGTTCGTCCCCAGGCAATCGCGGTCATGAAGGAGATCGGCATCGACATCTCCGGCCATCGGTCCAAGGGCCTGGACGCCGTCGACGCCGATTCCGTCGACGCGGTGATCACCCTGTGCGCCGAGGAGGTCTGTCCCGCCTTCCTCGGGAAAGCCCAGCGGGTGCATTGGGGACTGCCCGACCCGGCGGCGGTCGCCGGCCCCGAAGAGGCCCGCCTGGCCGCCTTCCGGGATGTACGGGACGAACTCCACCGGCGACTCGATCTCCTCTTCCGCAGGTAGGCCGTTCACGGCAAGACCTCGACGATGCATGCGGCCGCGCGGCGCCCCTCCGACGATCGCCCCGGGTCACGCCGGGGCCAGCATCTTCTCGATCTCCTCCGGGGGAGGGATTTTCCCCGATACCTTGACCACGCCGTCCACGGCAAGTGCGGGGGTCATCATGACGCCGAACGCCATGATCTTCGTGATATCCGTGACCTTCTCCAACCGGTATGGAATCCCGAGGCTCCTTGCCGCCGCCTCTGCGTTCTCCGCGAGTTTCTTGCACTTCGGACACCCTGTTCCGAGAATCTGCAGCGTTTTCATCCTCTTCTCCTCGTTTTAAACCAGAGTCGGTTTCTTTTAGAACCAGGCCCCGTAGATCAATCCCGACACGGTGGCCATCACGACGACCAGGAGCACGTATACGGCGGTCTTTTTCGTCCCGAGGATGCTGCGGATCACCAGCATGCTCGGCAGCGACAGCGCCGGACCCGCCAGAAGGAGCGCCAGCGCCGGCCCCTTCCCCATCCCGCTCCCGATGAGTCCCTGCAGGATGGGGACTTCGGTGAGGGTGGCGAAGTACATGAAGGCCCCGACCACCGATGCGAACAGGTTCGCGCCGACCGAGTTCCCGCCGACCGCGGAGGCGACCCACGCGGTCGGGATCAGGCCCTCGTGTCCCGGCCTGCCCAGCAGGGCGCCGGAGACCAGCACCCCGAAAAGCAGAAGGGGAAGGATCTGCTTCGCGAACTCCCAGGAGGCGGCGAACCATTCCCTTGCCTCTCCCCGGTCCGTCGATGTGACCGCCGAAAGCCCGAGCACGCCCGCGGAAAACGGGAGGACCGGGTGCCCCGGGAACGCGGCGGCCAACGAAACCACGGGGAGGGACGCGGCCAGCACCCGGCCCCAGGCCACCTGGTGCCATCGGACAAGCTGGACCGCCAGCGTCGCGGAAAGGATCCCGGTGATGACCCACTTGGCGGAGTAGACCGCCCCGAAGAATCCGCCGGCCCCCGAGGGCGCCCCCCAGTTCGCGAACACGAGGATCCCCACCAGCACGGCGAAGTAGGATGCAGTCTGCCAGAGCGGCCTTCCGTCCGGTGCGCCGCCGGGAACCGGCGCCGCGCTCGCCGGAACCGCCGTATCGCGCGGTTCCCGGAACATGAGATGCATCGCCATCCCGATGACGACGCTGAAGACCACCGCGCCCACGGCGCGGGCCATCCCCATCTCCATGCCGAGCACCCGGGCGGTCAGGATGATCGCCAGCACATTGATGGCGGGACCGGAATACAGAAATGCGGTCGCGGGGCCCAGCCCCGCCCCCCTGCGATAGATCCCGCCGAAGAGCGGAAGGACCGTGCAGGAACAGACCGCCAGGATCGTGCCGGAGACGGAGGCCACGGGATAGGCGATCCAGGGGCTCGCCCCCTCCCCGAGGTACTTCATCACCGCCTCCTGACGTACGAAGACCGAGATCGCCCCGGCGATGAAGAAGGCGGGGACAAGGCAAAGGACCACGTGCTCGCGGGCGTACCAGCGGGCGAGCGACAGCCCTTCCAGCAGCGCGTTGTCGAAGCGGGCGCTTCCCACCGGCAGGAAGTAGACGACCCCGAAGATCGCCAGGATCGCCGCAAGCGGCTTCCACTCCGATTTCCAGTCCACGGCTTGCCTCCGGTCCGCCCCATCCCGGGGGGACCGAAACAGCATGCCCTACATATTCGTTATTGTCAATTCGTTATTTTACGATATGACAGCGCTTTACCGAGAGATGCAGGTCGCCCCATGTTTCCAGAGGTACCGACGCTCGACCAGCAAGGTATCCGACGCCTTCTCCACCCCGCGAAAGATTTCCTCTGGCTCGGCGACATCATCGTGGATATCCGTTGCCGCGCGGATCGACTCTTTTGATTCAAACCGGTTTGCGCCATCGGCATTTCATTCGACCCGACGGAAAACGGATGCTATCGGTTCGTACGGCAGGTACAATCGAACCATCGCGTGAAAAGGATGTCCGGAACCGTGTACTCTCCCTCGCCCCGGAAACGGGGGAACATCGCGTTCTTCCTGGTCACCGCCATCGCCCTCCTCGCCCCCCTTCCATCCTCAGCCGGGCAGGAGCCGATCCGGATCGGCGTGGCGTCCATGATCACGCCGGTGGACACCGTCAAGTACTACCAAGCGATCATCGAGTATATCGGCGACCGGATCCGGCATCCCGTCCAGATGGTTCATCGGAGGACCTACGAGGAAATGGATGACCTCCTCGAACGGGGCGAGATCAAGATCGCGTTCATCTGTTCCGCCCCCTACGTGAAGAATCGCGAAAAGTTCGGCGTGGAAATCCTGGTGGCCCCGAAGGTGGACGGAAGTCCCACGTATCGGTCCTACATCATCGTGCACAACGACAGCCCCGTCCAGTCGTTCCCCGAACTGAAGGGGAAGAGCTTCGCGTTCACGGACCCCAAATCCAACACCGGCAGGATCTACCCCACCTACCTGCTGAAAACGCTGGGGCTCGGCCCGGAACGGTTTTTCGAACGGGTGCTCTACAGCTACAGCCACAACAAGTCCATAGAAATGGTCGCGAAAAAGATCGTCGACGGGGCAGCGGTGGAAAGCCTCGTATACGAATACATGCGGAAGTCCGGCTCTCCGTACACCCGGCAGACGAAAATCATCAAGCGCTCCCCCCCTTTCGGAATCCCGCCGGTGGTCGTGGTCCGGGATATCGACCCCGCGCTCCGCGGGAAGGTGAAGGAGGCGTTTCTTTCCATGCGGGACTCGGCGAAGGGGAAGGCGATCCTCGAGGCGATGATGATCGACGGGTTCGTCGAGGTCCCGGACGCCAACTACGACGGGATCCGGGAGATGGAGCGCGCGGTCGCGCGCCTTCCGGCGGCCGCCAAAACCGCCCGGGACAGGAACACCGTGCACTTCGGCGTCATCCCGAGAGACAACCCAAGGATCCTGTACGAGAAGTACCAGCCGCTTCTCGATTACCTCTCGACGAAGACGCCGTACGCCTACGAACTCGTGCTGAAGAAGAGCTACGAGGAGACGGTGACAGCCCTCGCGACCGGGGAGACCGACATCGCACTGCTGGGACCGCTGACCTACCTGGAGGCCCACGCGAGATACGGAGCCCTCTGCATCCTGAAAGCCAGAGGCGCGGATGGAACCGCGCGGTACCGGAGCGTGTTCATCCGGAAGAAAGGAAATCCCCGGAAGGGTCTTACCGACCTCAAAGGGGAAACCGTTGCCTTCGCCGCCCCCAAATCGACATCCGGCAACCTGATCCCCCGCTATCTCCTGGCGAACTCCGGGATCCACCTGAACGACCTGAAAGGCTTTGCCAACTACGATTACCACGATTCCGTAGTAAAGGCCGTCCTGAAGGGGCAGTACGACGCGGGAGCGGTTCGGGACTCGGTGGCGAGAAAATATGCAAGACTCGGCATCGAGGCGATCGCCGAGTCCGAGACCATCCCCACGGGACCGCTGGTCGCCGGACCGGGGATTCCCTACCTGGTCATGGAGAACATCCGGAAGGCCCTTCTCGCGCTGACCCCCTCGGACGAACACGGGAAAGCGATCCTGAGCCGCCTGGACGAGGAGCTCCGGAACGGGTTCACCGAGGCGTCGGATGAGGATTATGCGGGCATCCGCGGGAAGTTCAACGCCATTCCGCAGACCTGCGGAAAAGGGTGCCACCCGAAAATCCAATGGTAAGCCGATTCGCCGGATGGTTCTCCCGGAAAGGACTCCAGGTCCAGTTCATCGTCATCACGATGTGCGCGACCATCGCAGTCATGACCGTTCTCGGCTACCTGGCGGTCCACCGGGAAAAAAACCTCTTGTACGAAGAGGTGGAAAAGCAGGGACGTCTCCTTGGGGAAACCCTCGCCATCCCGATCATCAACGACCTGATCTACGAGAAGCTCGGGCTCGTGGAGGAGGGCGGTCTGCTCGACAACTACATCCTGGAGATCTTCTCCCGGCAGGACCTGGACCTGCTCTACATGGCCCTCCTGGACGAGCAGGGGAGGGTGATCTCCCACAACGACATCACCGAGTACGGGAAAACCTACTCGGACCCGCTGACGCGGAAGGCCCTCGACGGGGACCGGACGATCGTGCAGCGTTTCGCGCGGGGGGAACACGACGCGCTGGATGTCGGCGTTCCCCTCTCCATCGGGAAGAAACGATGGGGAACCTTGAAGTTCGGAATCTCCCTCGAGAAGGCCGATCACCGTATCCTCGCCACCGTGGGCAGGATCGTCCTCCTGACGATCCTCCTCATGTCCGCCGGGTTCGCGATCGTCGTGCTCTTGAGCAGAAGGTTCATCGGTCCCATCACCCAGCTGGCGAGCACGATGGAGAAGGCGCACGGGGACACCCTCGACCTGAAGGTTCCCGTGCGGGGGCAGGACGAGCTTGCCGTCCTCGCGGATCGGTTCAACAGCATGATCGACCGGATCCGGCAGGCGAACGAGGAGCTGAAAAAAACCCACGAGAAACTGGTCCAGTCGGAAAAACTCGCCTCCATCGGGGTTCTCGCCGCCGGCGTCGCCCACGAGATCAACAACCCCCTGGGAGGGATCTTCAATTGCCTCCGGATGCTGCAGCAGGACAGCGACGACCCCGCCCGGAGAGAAAAATATCTCGGGCTCGTGAAGGAGGGGATGGACCGGATCGAGTCGACCGTGAGCAAGCTCCTCTGGATGTCCCGGAAGGCCGATCACCGGCCCGTCGATGTCCATCTTCGAGATGCGGTCGAGAAAGCCCACTCCTTCCTCCACTACAAGATCGGGAAACGGAAGATCGCCTTTGCGAACGAAGTCCCCGGCGACCTGCACCTCACCGTGGACATGCACGATCTCCAGCAGCTGCTGCTCAACCTGTACATCAACGCGATCGACGCCATGGGGCCGGACGGCGTTCTGACGGTGGAGGGTTCCAGGAACGACTCCACCGTCGTCCTCGAGGTCGCCGACACGGGGTGCGGGATCGTTCCGGAGAACGTCCACCGGGTCTTCGATCCGTTCTTCACGACCAAGCTTCCCGGGGAAGGGACCGGGCTCGGCCTCTGGTTGACCTATGAAATCGTCCGGACCTACGATGGGGAGATAACGGTCGAGAGCGAACCGGGAAGGGGAAGCAGATTCACCATGCGGTTTCCCTCGAGGCAGGTGCGATGAAGGGGACGATCCTCCTGATCGAGGACGAAAAGATCATGCGCGTGACCCTCGAAGATGCGCTCAAGGGCGCCGGGTACGAGGTCCTGTCGTGCGAGACCGGCGCCGACGGCCTCCGGGCCCTCCGGGACACCCCGTGCGATGTCGCCGTGACCGACGTGCGCCTGCCCGACATGGACGGATTCGACATCGTCCGGGAGATCTCGAACCGGGGAACCCTGAAGGTCATCGTGATGACCGCCTACGGCACCATCAAGGACGCCGTGGAGGCGATGAAGCTCGGGGCCTTCGATTACATCACCAAGCCGTTCGCCCTCGACGAATTCCTCCTGCTTCTCGAACGGGCGATGGAGATGAAGAAGCTGCAGGAGGACAACATCCGGCTCCGGAAAGATCTCGACGCCTGCCAGCGGGGGCCCGGCATCATCGGCGGGAGCGAGGCGATGAAACGGGTGTTCTCCCTCGTCGCGAAGGTCTCCGCGTCGCCCGCCACCGTCCTCATCCTCGGGGAAAGCGGGACCGGGAAGGAGCTCGTCGCCACGGCCATCCATTACCAGAGCGACCGGAAAGGGATGCCGCTGATCAAGATGAACTGCTCGACCCTGCCGGACGGCCTCATCGAGAGCGAGCTGTTCGGCCATGAAAAGGGAGCGTTCACGGGGGCGTTCAAACGGAAGCCCGGCCGGTTCGAGCTCGCGGACGGCGGCACGCTGTTTCTCGACGAAATCGGGGACCTGCCCCATCCGACCCAATCCAAGATCCTCCGGGTCCTCCAGGAGAGGCAGTTCGAGCGGATCGGAGGAACCCGGACCCTGTCCGTCGACGTACGCATCATCGCCGCCACGAACCGGAATCTGGAGGAGGAAGTCGCGGCGGGACGCTTCCGGGAAGATTTGTATTACCGGTTCCATGTGATCCCGATCGTCATTCCCCCGTTGAGAGAGCGAAAGGAAGATATCCCCAATCTCATCGAGTTCTTCCTGGACCGGTACGGGAAAAAACTCGCCCGGAAAGTCCGTCTGTCGCCGGAGGCGGTGGAATCGCTTCTCCGGTACGATTACCCCGGAAACGTCCGGGAGCTCGAAAACATGATCGAGCGATGCGTCACCCTGGCCTCGACGGAAGTGATCGGGCCGGAGGATCTGCCGGCCAAGGTCACGGGGGGACGAGAGATGGACGGAACCCTCCTGCTTTCGCGGGTCGCCGCCGACGCGGAGAAGAACCATATCCTGACCGTGCTGAAGACCACCGGAGGGGTGAAGAGCAAGGCCGCCGAACTCCTCGGGATCAGCAGGAAAACCCTCTGGGAGAAGATGAACGCCTACGGAGTCAAATAGGCGGTTCCGAGGAAAAGCAGGCCACCGCATTCCATGTGTTACGTAAACGTAGCAACCATCGTTTGCAGTAAAAAAAGACTCATTCTTTTATTACATTCATATAGTTAGAATCTCTTTTCCCTCCGTGGACGTTTCTTCCCCGTAACGTTTCTCTTTCAATATTTCTATTAATTTCAATAGGTTATGAGTGGCAAGAAACTTGAATAAACATCAAGGGATTTGTGTCCACAGCTTTTGACACCATAAAAAAATTCAGATCAGGAGGGAACGATGAAGCGCGCGGGAACATTTCTGGCGGTACTGGCGGCGGCGACACTGTTGCATGGTTCAGCCTCCGCCCAGGGGTTTCTCCTTGGCGAGGAGGGCAAGGGAGTCACCGTCAAGGCGGCGGAAAACACGGATCTGAACATCCGGATCCGCTTGCAGCCCCGGTTCGACGCGGGGGACCTGATCAAGAGCGACGAGCCGACCCCCGCCTCGTATGATTCGGAAACCGATTTCTACCTGAG
>MGPV01000031.1:2373-8913 GCA_001797615.1 Deltaproteobacteria bacterium GWC2_65_14 | reverse complement strand
CGTGAAGAACCTGAAGTACAACCTCACGTTCGAAGGCGACAAGAACAGCAAGGCGCCCGGGAAGTCGAGCAACGAGGTGAAGATCCTCTACGCCTACGGGGACTACAAGATTGCGGACCCCCTATCCGTCCGGTTCGGGAAGGCGAAGCTCCCCTACTCCCGGGTCTCCCTCTCCTCCTCCTCGAAGCAGCTTCTGATCGAGCGCCCCTCCTCGACGGAGGACACGAAGAAACTCTTCGACGACTATTACCAGGCGCATCTCCTCCTCCACGGGAAGGTTGCGGACGGAGTCCTCGCCTACTCCCTGGCCGCAGGGGACGGGTGGGAGCCCGGCGCCACGGTGAGCGGGAACACCATCCACAAGTCCGGCCTCCTCTACGCCGTTCGGGTCGAGCTTTCCCCCCCGGGGTGGGTGGAGAATAGCAAGAGCGACGCTCACCTGGGCAAGGGAAAGCATCTGACGCTGGGGGCGAACTGGGCCGCCCAGGGCGGGATCGAGTACGCAGGGAACTCCTTCGAGGAGGACCGCACTCTCTGGGGATTGGACCTGTCAGGGCACTGGCAGGGCCTCACCGCCCAGGTGGAGTACAATGCCTGGAAGGAAGATTTCAGCGATCCCTCCAAGGCCGACAAGGAGCCCAGGGGGTGGTACGCCCAGGTGGGCTACTTCCTCCCGAACCTGAACGTGGAGCCCGCCGTCCGGTACGAGATCTACGAACAGGACTCGAACAAGACGGATACGGAGCAGAAGACCCTCACCGCGGGCATCAACTGGTACCTCAAGGGGCACAGTGTGAAGCTCAGCGCCAATTACGTGATGACGGAGTTCGAGAAGAACGCGAAGGGATTCCTCGCCAACGACGACAAGCAGAACGTCTTCCAGCTCCAGGGGCAACTCTACTTCTGAAGAAGAAAGGCCGGGCCGCGGGGTTAGCCCCAATACAGTTCATTTATCCTAAAAACGGCAGTCGAGTTCAACTGCCGTTTACAGGAAAATATGGAGCGGGTGCGGTCGATGGGTCGTGATCCCGATCGACCGCCCACGGCATGTGCGTTCATCTGCCCGATGCGGGTCGAGGTATCAAGTGGTCATCTCGGCCTGCTGGACGTGATTTGCGACGCGATGCCAAAAAAGCGATTTCCTATTCTTGATCCAGGAGGTGAAGGATGAAAATCAGCCGTAGGGATTTTCTGAAGGTCACGGCGACGACAGGGGCCATGGCAGCGGCGGGCATGTATTCCCTGAATGCGTTTGCCATGGGCACCAAGCCGAAGGTGCTCGGCGAGTACCCCGGAACGTGGATTCCCTCCACATGCCAGGGCTGCACCGCCTGGTGTCCCGTGGAGTTTTTCGTCCAGGAGGAACGGGTCGTCAAGGTGCGGGGCAACCGGTTTTCCAAGGCCAACGGAGGCTTTGTCTGTCCCCGCGGTCACCTGATGATCCAGCAGATGTACGACCCCGACCGGGTCAAGGTGCCCATGAAGCGAACCAATCCCCTGAAGGGGCGCGGCATCGACCCGAAGTTCGTCCCCATCACCTGGGACGAGGCGCTGAACACCATCTCCGACAAGATGATGGAACTGCGCAAGGCCCATGAGCCGGAGAAGTTGATGTACATGCGAGGACGCTACTCTCCCACCTCCACCGATCTGCTCTACGGAACCTTGCCGAAAATCTTCGGCACCCCCAACTACTTCTCCCACAGCGCCATCTGCGCCGAGGCCGAGAAGATGGGCCCCGGCTACACACAGGGTTTTTTCGGCTACCGCGACTACGACCTGGCCAGGACGAAGTGCCTGGTGATCTGGGGGTGCGACCCCTTGAGCTCGAACCGTCAGGTACCCAACACCATCGGCAAGTTCGGCGACATATTGGACCGCGGCACCATCATCGCCGTCGACCCCCGTCTCTCCGCCTCTGGCGCCAAGGCCACCGAGTGGCTGCCGATCAAGCCGGGGGAAGACGGCGCCCTGGCGGCCGCCTTTGCCCATGTCATCATGACGGAAGGGATGTGGAGCAGGGAGTTCGTCGGCGACTTCAAGGAAGGCAAGAACCTCTTCAAGGCCGGCGCCGCGGTCGACGAGACCTCCTTTGAAGAAAAAGAGACGCATGGCGTGGTGAAGTGGTGGAATCTGGAACTTAAGGACAAGACCCCGGCCTGGGCCGCCAAAAAGACTCTGATCCCCGAGGAGCAGATTGTCCGGGTGGCCCGTACGATGGGCAAGGCCGGGTCCGCCACGGCCGTCTGGATGGGCCCCGGGGTGGCGATGACCCCCCGCGGCACCTATTCCTCCATGGCGGTCTACGCCCTGAACGGCATCCTCGGGTCCATCGAGACCGAAGGGGGCGTCATGCAAAGCTCCGGCGCGCCGACCACGAAATTCCCGGAAATCAAGGACAATTTCATCGATGATCTTGCGAAGAAGTCGGGCAAAGGGAAAAAACTGGACGGCCGCGGCGCCAAGGACATGCCGGCGATGATGGGGGGGAAGGCGGGCAGCGGCGTGGTCACCAACAACGTGGCCAACGGCCTACTGAAGAATCCGGACGCCATCAAGGTCTTCATCAGTTCCTGGAGCAACTTCAACTTCTCCTGCACCGGGGCCGACCGCTGGGACAAGGCCATGGCGAAGATCCCCTTCTTCGTGCACATGGTCACCAACGCCTCGGAGATGACCCAGTTCGCCGACATCGTGCTCCCCGCGACCTTCGCCCCAATGGAGAAGTTCTCCATCATCACCAACATGGCCAATCTTCACGGGCACATGTCGATCCAGCAGCCGGCGGGCAGGACGCTCTGGCAGGTGAAGTCCGAAGAGACCGAGGTGATGTGGTTATTGGCCGAGAAGCTCAAAGCCAGAGGCTTTTCCAACCTGCACGACTACTATGCCTCGTTCCAGGATCCGGAAACCGGGAAGAAACCGGCCACCGCCACCGAGTTTGCCGAAATCGCCGCCAAGATCTCCAGCCAGAAGGCCTGGGACGGCAAGGAGAAGATGAAGGGCGACCAGATCGCAGGCTGGGCCGAATTCCGCAAGCGGGGGATCTACAACACCGAGACCTACCCCTACAGGAAGAACTGGGGCAAATTCAAGACCGAAACCAAGAAGTTCGAGTTCTACAGCGAAACGATGAAGAAGACCTTCGGGGATCACGCCAAGAAGCACGACACCACCGTGGACGACATCCTGGAGGTCAGCGGCTACGAAGCCCGCGGCGAACTGGCCTTCGTCCCCCACTACGAGTCGCCGAAGCGCTGGGGGAGCGAGCAGGAGTATCCCTTCACCTTCATCGACTACAAGTCCCGCCTCAACCGGGAGGGACGCAGCCAGAACACCGTCTGGTACCACGAGTTCAAGGGGGTGGACGTCGGCGACAGGAGCTGGGACGACGTCGCCAAGATCCACCCGGCGGACGCATCCAGGCTGGGGATCCGGGACGGTGACAAGATCCGCCTGACCTCCCCTACCGGATCCATCCTCGCCACAGCCAGGCTGTGGCAAGGGGTCCGTCCCGGCACCGTGGCCAAGTGCTATGGCCAGGGGCACTGGGCCTATGGCCGCGTGGCCGCCAAGGATTACGCGAAATTCCAGGCCCGGGGCGGCAACAACAACGAACTCCTGCCGGACGATTATGACCGCCTGAGCGGCTCAACCGCCCGCAACGGCGGATTCACCGGCGTAAAGATCGAGAAGGCCTAAGGGAGGGACAGCAGATGACCCAGTATGCGATGGTGATCGACCTTCAGAAGTGCTGCGGCTGCGGTGCGTGCGCCATTGCCTGCAAGACGGAGAACAACACCCAGAACAGGCAGGACGGCCAGTCCTTCAATTGGGCCGGATTCCTGTATGAAGAGGAAGGGTTGTTCCCCAATGTGATGCATACCACCCGTCCGGTGCTCTGCAACCACTGCACGGATGCACCGTGCGTCGGCGCGTGCCCGGTGGAGGCCCTGTTCAAAACGCCCGACGGAATCACCATGATCAATCACGAACGCTGCATCGGTGACCGCGCGTGCCAGCGGGAATGCCCCTACAGCAAGGAGAACGTGGAGATCGGCGAGTGGAGCGTCCTCAGCTTCAACGAGCCCAAGAAGGACACGCATCCCTTTTACCGGGATCGCTCCGAGATCATCGCTGCGGGTACGGCCTCCGGGGCCGAGGTAGCCAAGCAGGCCAAATCGATTCCTCCCCATCGCAACCGGTACGGCCATCCCGATTACAGTGATGCCCGGCGCGCGGGGGTTGTGGAAAAATGCATCTTCTGCGACCATCGGGTGAAGAAGGGCGAGATGCCATACTGCGTGGTTTCCTGTCCTTCGGGGGGACGGATCTTCGGCGACATCAAGGATCCGAAGAGCGAACCCGCCATTCTCCTGACCAAGTACAAGGCCGCGGTGCTGAAGCCCGAGGAAGGCACGAGTCCAAATGTTTTCTACATTCGGAGCTTCAAGGTGCAGGGGTAGATACCCGGGGGCGGGCAGGGCGGACCATGGCCGGCAAGGATTTCCTCACCGTGGAGCAACAACGGGGGGATTGCTTCAGGCTTTTTGCGGCGTGCTTTTATCCTCCCGAGAGGAACCTGCTCCTCGAGGAAGAGTTGTTGGAAAACCTCTCTCGTCTGCTCGGAGCGGTTTGCCCCGAAGCCGTGCCCCATGCAGAGGGCATGGCCGGAACACTCGCACAGGCGGCGGACGTAGAGCTTGCCGTCGCCCATGCAAAGCTGTTTGTCGGCCCCTTCAAATTGCAGGCGCCTCCGTATGGATCCCTCTATCTGGAATCCCAGAAACGATTGATGGGTGACTCGACGATGGAGGTGCTGAGGATGTACCAAAGAGCCGGTTTGGACCTGAGCAGCGATTTCCTGGACGCTCCCGATCATATCGCCGCGGAGCTCGAATTCATGTATTTCCTCATCGCAAGGGAGCTTCAGGCCCTCCGCACGGGCGATCGGGAAAAGGCGTTCGGGTACCTGGAAATGCAGCGGGAGTTCCACGAGAAATACCTGCGGCCATGGATAGAGCCTTTTGTCGACAGGATCAGAACGGCGTCCGAACATGAGTTCTATACGCTGCTTGCAATGAGTTTGTCGACCTTTATCGCGAAGACCCCCGTCCCGGGGACCCTCCCCGAGAGGGCGGACACGCTCGGCACGAAGTACGGGGCGAAGAATCGGGCATGAGCGTTATCGACCTCTTTGGAAGAAGAATCAACTACCTTCGGCTCTCGGTCACCGGCCGGTGCGACCTCCGCTGCGGCTACTGCAGACCGCAAGGCGCCGGTGGCGGACCGGAGGGGCGGGACCTCCTCTCCGACGAGGCACTTCTGCTCATCGCCCGGACCTCCGTGGATCTGGGGATCGAGAAGATCCGGGTCACGGGAGGGGAACCGCTCGTACGGCACGGGATCCTGCGGCTTCTCTCCCGTCTTTCGGCGATCCCCGGTCTTGCGAAGCTGGTCCTCACCACGAACGGCCTGAGGCTCGCGGAATCGGCGCCGGGCCTCCGGGAAGCCGGCGTGGAAAGCATCAACGTGAGTCTCGATTCGCTCCGGGCGGACCGGTTCGCCCGAATCACCGGTGGCGGCGATCTGTCCAGGGTCCTCGCGGGGATCGAGAGGGCGCAGGGATGCGGTTTCCACCGGGTCAAGATCAACACGGTCGTGATGCGGGGGGTCAACGAGGACGAGGTCGAGGAATTCGCCGCCCTGACCCGCGACCGTCCGATCCGGGTCCGCTTCATCGAGTACATGCCGGCCGCCTCCGGAGGCTGTGCCCGAGGGATCACCGTCCCGGGAGAGGAGATCCTCGACCGGCTCTCGAAACGGTACCGGCTGGACCCGATGGAAAAGGAGGAGCTCGGGGGGCCGGCCCGGTATTTCCGGATCGAAGGGGGCGCCGGAGCGGTGGGGGTCATCACCCCGATATCGTGCCACTTCTGCGAGGACTGCAACCGGATCCGGGTGACATCGTCAGGCGTCGCAAAGGGGTGCCTCTTCTCCCGGCAGGACGTCGACCTGAAGCCGTTTCTGCGGAATGGGGACGCGAAGGGACTGCGAAGGGCCCTGCTCGAAGTCGTGCGGGCAAAGCCGGATCGCCACCCCCTCTGCCCCGACGGGTTCGGCGCGAAGGCGTTCGCCATGTCGGCGGTGGGGGGCTGACGGTGCGAATTCGGGGGCGAACGCTCCGGCTCGACCTGAACGAGATCTCGGGGTCGCTGGGGGATCTGGCAACCTTTCTCCCCCTGGCCGTGGGCCTGATCGTCGTCAACGGGGTGAACGCCACGTCCATCTTCCTGGCGGCGGGCCTTCTCTACATCGCCGCGGGGCTCTATTTCAGGATTCCCGTCCCGGTACAGCCGCTGAAGGCCACGTCGGCCCTCGCCATCGCCCTGGCGGCTACGCCGGGCGACATCGCGGCCGTCGCCCTCCTGATGGGCCTCCTTTTCGCAGGGATCTCCTGCTTCAACCTGAGCAAACTGCTGCGGATGGCGTTCACTCGTCCCATCGTCCGGGGCATCCAGCTCGGGTTGGGGGTCCTCC
>MGPV01000031.1:2215-2361 GCA_001797615.1 Deltaproteobacteria bacterium GWC2_65_14 | reverse complement strand
GGCTCACGTTCGCGTTCGGTTCGAACCACGCGATGGTCGCTGGCGCCGAAAGCCACCCGGTCCTCCTGGCGGCGGTTCTCGGAGGGATCGTCCTGGGGATCATCCTGCTCTCGCGGGAGAGCCGCCGTTATCCGGCCGCCCTCGTC
>MGPV01000031.1:0-2180 GCA_001797615.1 Deltaproteobacteria bacterium GWC2_65_14 | reverse complement strand
CGGGCCCGTCGGAACGCTATCCTCCCTCTCCATCGGCTGGATCCGGCCGGCGTGGGGATTCCCGCTCCAGGCGGACTGGTACATGGTGGTTCTTGTCCTCCTGCTCCCGCAGATCCCCCTCACCTTCGCCAACTCCGTCGTCGCCGCGGCGGACACCGCAACCTGTTATTACGGGGAGGGCGCCCGACGGGTCACCCTCCGGGGTCTCGCGGCATCCCTGGGGATCGCCAATCTTTTCTCGGCCTGGATCGGCGGAATGCCCATGTGCCACGGGTCGGGGGGGATCACGGCGCACTACCGGTTCGGAGCGAGGACCGGCGGAGCGAACCTCTTCATCGGCGGGCTTTTCGTGGTCCTGGCCCTGCTGTTCGGGAAGTCGATCGCCTCCCTCTTCGGCCTGCTGCCTTCGCCCGTCCTTGGATTTCTTCTGGTATACGTCGGGTTGGAACACGCTCGCCTGGTCCGTGACATCGTTGCATTCCCCCAAGAGTTGGCCATCGCGGGAGTCATAGGGCTCCTGACCCTGATGACGGGGAATCTGGCCGTCGCGTTTGCCGCGGGTATCGCACTGAACACCGCGGGGAGAAGGCTCCTGTGGAAAGATCCTTGCCCCAAGGCCGCCCCGGGATACTTCCCTTCGACCCCGGATCCCGGCAAGCCGATCGCAGAAGGGGATTTCCTGCGGTAAGATCGCCGGCGCCTTCGCGGGGCCTGGAATCACCCCTCATCCGACGGAAACTTCCCCCAGATGGGATAGAAGGGCACGGTCCGCCCGGCCGGCAGGTGCGAGGTCCCCATCGGGATCTCGAACACCCCGTCGGCGCGGATGGCCGATACGAAATCCCCGGACCCGTGGGAGGGAATCTCGGCGACCCGGGTTTCCCCCCCGGAGGATTCGAGCCGTGCGAGGGAGAACTTCTTGCCGCCGCTGCGATTCTCCGCGCTCCCCGCCAGGGGCAGGAGGATCCGCTTCGGGAAGTACTCCCTGGCGCCGGACGCTTTCATCAGCAACGGCCGGATGAACATGTAGAAATGGACCAACACCGCGACCGGGTTGCCGGGCAGCCCGATGACAACTCCCCCGCTCGCGGATTCTCCCGCGAAGATCGGTTTGCCCGGCTTGACGGCGACCTTGTGGAGGATCTTCCGGACGCCGCAGGCCGCGAGACATTCCGGGACGATGTCCACGTCTCCGACCGACACCCCCCCGGTCACGATGAGAACATCGCACGAAAGCCCTTCGAGGATCTTCGCAACGATCCTCTCCTTCTCGTCCGGGACGATCCCGAGGTACCGGACCTCGTGAAACCCGATATCCTTGAACGCCGCGAGAAGAAAATGGGAGTTGCTGTTTCGGATCATGGGCCCCCGGGCGCTCTCCCAGGGTTCGAGCAGCTCGCTTCCGGTGGCGAGAAGAGCCACGGAAGGATGCCGGTACACGGGAACCTCCCACTGGCCGACCGAAGCAAGCGTGGCGACGTGATGGGGCGAAAGCAGCGTCCCCGCCGGGATGAGGACCGAGTTCTTTCGGACATCTTCTCCCTGCCGGGCGATATTTCCGCCGCGCTTCACGGCTCCTTCGAACCGGATGTCGCCGCCCGCTTCGAAGCCGGAGCGTTCGACCTGGATGACCGTATCGAAGGGATGCGGCACCATGGCCCCGGTCATGATCTTCACGCAATCCGATTCCTCCGGGCGGCCGTCCCACACGCTGCCCGGGTTGACCGTTCCGATGACCCGGTACGCCCGTTCCGTTTCCGCCCCCGTCCAGACGACCGCATACCCGTCCATCGCGGCGCGAGGGAAGGGCGGAATGTCCCGGTCGGCAACGAGATCCCGGGCGAGGATCTGCCCGACCGCGTCCGGCAGGAAAACGTCATGCCGCTCCTTGACTCTCACGATGGGCAGGACGGTGGCGAGCGCTTCCTCGAAGGTGACAGTCATTTTGTTCTGGATCCTCCATGCCGGCCAAGAAGAGAATATTTATGAACATATTACGGGAAAAAATACCGGGGATGAGGCACTTTTCCCCCATGAGAATGTGCCGTCAAGAACGAAAAAGGGGCTACAGCATCAGCCGTAACCCCTTGTTTTGTCTGGTGGGCCATGAAGGATTCGAACCTTCAACCTCCTGATTAAGAGTCAGCTGCTCTGCCGGGTTGAGCTAATGGCCCACGCTG
>MGPV01000030.1:4881-5673 GCA_001797615.1 Deltaproteobacteria bacterium GWC2_65_14 | reverse complement strand
CCAACTACAACACCGTGGTCGCCACCTTCTGCCACAACATCGCCCGCGGGCTCGACATCGCCGTCAACGACCCGAACCGGGAAATGGAGCTGGTGTACATCGACGACGTGGTGGCGGCTTTCCTGCGGCACCTCGATGGCCCCGCGGATCCTTCGCGACAGCGCTACAGCGTTGGTCGGACCTTCCGGGTTACCCTGGGGGAACTTGCCGAACGGATCCGCCGGCTGCACGCCATCCGCGAGACGCTGACGGTCCCCGACCTGAGCGGAGACCTCATGAAGTGCCTGCATGCGACCTACCTGTCGTTCCTGCCCGAAGACGGCTTCGGCTATCCCGTCAAGCTCCACACCGACAATCGCGGCTGGCTCTTCGAACTGATCAAGTCGGAACATTTCGGCCAGATCTTTGTTTCAAAGACACTTCCCGGGGTCACCCGCGGCAATCATTACCACGACACCAAGCTGGAGAAGTTCTGTGTCATCCAGGGGCAGGGTGTGATCCGCTTCCGGCAGATCGATTCCGACCGGATCCTCGACTACCCGGTGGACGACCGGGCGATCAAGGTGGTGGACATTCCCCCCGGGTACGCCCACTCGATCGAGAACACCGGGGAAGGGGAGATGATCTGCCTGTTCTGGGCCAACCAGATCTTCGCCCCCGGGAGGCCGGACACATGCTTCGTTCCGGTAATCAAACAGGGGTGAAGGGGAGGTTTCGGTGAAAAGAATGAAAGTGATGACCGTGGTCGGTACCCGCCCCGAGATCATCCGCCTGTCCCGGGTGATGGCGCTC
>MGPV01000030.1:2172-4863 GCA_001797615.1 Deltaproteobacteria bacterium GWC2_65_14 | reverse complement strand
ACGAAGTCTTCTTCTCCGACCTGGAGATCCGCAAGCCGGACCATTTCCTCAACGCCGCCGGCGCCAACGCCGCCGAGACCATCGGCAACACGATCATCAAGCTCGACCCGGTGCTGGCGGAGGTGCGGCCGGAGGCGCTGTTGATCCTCGGCGATACCAATAGCTGCCTGGCGGCCATCCCCGCCAAGCGCCGCAAGATCCCGGTTTTCCACATGGAGGCGGGGAACCGCTGCTTCGACGAACGGGTGCCGGAGGAGATCAATCGCAGGATCGTCGACCATATCGCCGACGTCAACTTGACCTACAGCGATATCGCCCGCGAGTACCTGCTGCGGGAAGGGTTGCCGCCGGACCGGGTGATCAAGACCGGGAGCCCGATGTTCGAGGTGCTGGGCCACTACGCCCCCAAGATCGACGCTTCGGATGTTCTGACCCGGCTCGGGCTGCATCCTTTTGACTATTTCGTGGTCAGCGCCCACCGCGAGGAGAACATCGAGTCGGACCGGAATTTCGGCAACCTGGTGAAGATCCTGAACGGACTGGCGGAAAGCCGCGGCAAGCGGGTGATCGTCTCCACACATCCGCGCACCCGAAACCGGGTGAACAACCTGGGCGTGACCTTTCACGGGCGGGTGGAACTGCTCAAACCTCTGGGTTTCTGCGATTACGTCCATTTGCAGAAGAATGCCTTCGCCGTTCTGTCCGACAGCGGCACGATCAACGAGGAGTCCTCGATCCTCAACTTCCCGGCGCTGAACCTGCGCGAGGCCCACGAGCGGCCCGAGGGGATGGAGGAAGCGGCGGTGATGATGACCGGGCTGGAGGTCGATCGGGTGTTTCAGGGGCTGGCGATCCTGGCCGGACAGAAACGGGGCGCCGAGCGCACTCTCAGGCTTGTCGCCGACTACTCGATGCCGAACGTGTCGGAGAAGGTGCTGCGGATCATCCTCGGATATACGGATTACGTGAACCGGGTGGTTTGGCGCAAGCCGGTGTGAATGCGCATTCTGTTCCTTACCCAGTGGTTCGACCCGGAACCGATGTTCAAGGGGCTGGCCTTCGCCAAGGCCCTTCGGGAGAGGGGTCACGAGGTCGAGATCCTCACGGGGTTCCCGAATTATCCCGGCGGGAAAGTTTTTCCGGGGTACCGGGTCCGTCCGTTCCAGCGCGAGGTCATGGAGGGGATCCCGGTCGTGCGCGTGCCCCTTTACCCGAGCCACGATGCTTCCGCCATCCGAAGGATCGCGAATTACGCGACGTTTGCTCTCTCCGCCGCTACCATCGGAGCGGCTGCGGTGAAGCCGGCGGATGTCATGTACGTTTATCATCCGCCGGCAACGGTCGCCTTGCCCGCCCTCATGATCCACGGGATCCGACGGATCCCGTTCGTTTACGATATTCAGGATCTTTGGCCGGACACCCTGGGAGCGACGGGGATGGTGAAGAACGGGTTTTTTATCGGCCTTGTCGACCGATGGTGCCGTTCGGTTTACCGCGCCGCATCGAAGATCGTCGTGTTGTCGCCCGGGTTCAGGGAGATGCTTGTCTCCAGGGGAGTGCCGGGAGAGAAGATCGAGGTGATCTACAACTGGTGCGATGAGGGCCAACTCCCGAAGGCGCCGAAGAACGAATCGCTGGCGAAGGAACTTGGATTTTCCGGAAGGTTCAATGTCCTTTTCGCCGGAACGATGGGGAAAGCCCAGGGGCTCGAGGCGGTTCTGGAATCGGCCGGCCGGATCGGAGGAAGGATCCCGGAGGTCCGGTTCGTCTTTGTCGGCGGCGGGACCGAGGTCGATCGGCTGCAGCGGACCGCGCGGGAGAGACGGCTGAACAACGTCTTTTTCCTGCCGAGACGCCCCGTTTCCGAAATCGGGGACGTCCTGAATCTTGCGGACGTCCTCCTCGTACACTTGAAGGATGATCCGCTCTTCCGGATCACGATTCCCTCGAAAATCCAGGCATATCTTGCAGTGGGACGCCCGATTCTCGTGGGGGTCCGCGGGGATGCCGCGGACCTTGTCCGGGCGGCGGGGGCGGGCGTGGATTGCCGACCCGAAAATCCGGGAAGCATTTCGGAAGCGGTCGAGAAGCTTTACCGGATGCCGCGTGCTCTTCTTGATGAGATGGGAGATAATGGAAAAAGATACTACCGGGAGAAATTGTCCTTATCCGCGGGTGTACCCAGGTTCGAAGAGGTATTTCAAGCTGCCGCAGTCAACTGAGGAATCAGGTCCCTCTGATGGAAGTGCCCATCCCATCGACCGCTTCGCACGTTTTCTACCGGCGATGGGGGAAACGAACGCTGGACCTGTTTCTCACCTTGTTCGGCCTCGTCGTTCTTTCCCCGGTGCTTCTCCTCATCGCTCTTCTGGTGCGTTTACTGCTCGGGTCCCCGGTTCTTTTCCGCCAGAAGCGGCCCGGATTCGGCGGCAGGCCGTTCACGCTGCTCAAATTCCGAACGATGCGGGACCTGCGGAACCGGGAGGGGGATCTCCTTCCGGACGAGTCCCGGCTTTCCACCTTCGGCGTGCTACTGCGCCGGCTGAGTTTCGACGAACTTCCGGAACTGTTCAATGTCCTGAAATCCGACATGAGCCTTGTCGGCCCGCGACCTCTTCTCGTCCGGTATCTTGATCGATACACGCCCGAACAGGCCCGGCGGCACGAGGTGAAACCGGGATTGACCGGCTG
>MGPV01000030.1:0-2162 GCA_001797615.1 Deltaproteobacteria bacterium GWC2_65_14 | reverse complement strand
AACGGGCGGAACGCGATCAGTTGGGAGGAGAAGTTCGCCCTGGATGTGTGGTATGTGGACCATCGATCTTTCCGGCTGGATCTGAAAATTCTGGCCATGACCGTATGGAAGGTTCTGAGGCGCGAGGGAATCAATGCCGAGGGGGAGACCACGATGCCGGAGTTCATGGGGACCGCGGTGAAGGAGCATCTCCAATGATGAGATATCGACAAATTCTCATCTATGGCGCAGGGGGGTTCGCCCGGGAAGTGAAAGACGTCGTCGACGCGATGGAGGAAGCGGGAAAGAGCGTCAGGTGCATGGGGTTCCTGGACGATGCGGTGGAGAACCATGGGCGAACCTTGAATGATTTACCGGTCCACGGCGGGGCGGACAAGGTCCACGGGTTCGCGGACGAGATGGAATTTCTGATCGGGATCGGCAATCCGGCGGTAAAAATGAAGATTGCCGGGAAGATCGCCTCGAACGGAGGCCGCTTCGCGAAAGCATTCCACCCCACCGCGGTGGCGAGCCGTTACGTGGAGTACGGGGAAGGGACCATTGTCACGGCAGGGGTGATTCTTACCAACCAGATAAGGATCGGGAAGCACGTCATCCTGAATCTGGGCGATACGGTGGGGCACGATTGCATCCTTGAGGATTACGTCACCATTTCTCCCGGCGTATTCATCTCCGGCAATGTGCATATCGGCGAAGGTACCGATGTCGGTACCGGCTCGGCGATCATCCAGGGCGTCCGGATCGGGCGGTGGTCCGTGGTCGGGGCCGGCGCCGTCGTCACAAGGGACCTTCCCGATAACTGCACGGCTGTGGGCGTCCCCGCAAAAGTCATAAAGACCCGGGAGGAAGGGTGGCACCTGGCGTGATGGACCCGTCGTCGCCGAAGCGGATCTACCTCTCCCCCCCGCACATGGGGCCGGATGAGCGGAAGCTGCTCCTCGACGCGTTCGACTCGAACTGGATCGCCCCGCTGGGTCACCACGTGGACGCCTTCGAACGGGAATTCTGCGAAACCATCGGTGTATCCTGCGCCGCGGCCCTATCGAGCGGAACGGCGGCCCTCCACCTGGCGCTGCTGATGTTGGATGTCGGGGCGGGGGACGAGGTCCTCGTCTCCTCCTTTACCTTCGCCGCGACGGCGAATGCGGTAACCTACACGGGGGCGACCCCGGTCTTCATCGACTGCGACCCGGCCAGTTGGAACATCGACCCCGGCCTGTTGCGTGAGGAGCTTGAATCCGCCGCGAAGCGGGGAAAGCTCCCCAAAGCGGTGATCGTGGTCGACCTGTACGGCCAGTGCGCGGATTACGTCCCGATCCTTGAGACGTGCGCGAAATACGATGTACCGGTGGTGGAGGATGCCGCAGAGGCCCTCGGCGCGAGCTACCGGGGGAAGCCGGCGGGGTCGTTCGGAAAGATCGGGGTCTTCTCCTTCAACGGGAACAAGATCATCACGACGTCCGGCGGCGGGATGCTCGTGTCCGAAGACGCGGCCCTCGTCGAGAGGGCGCGGTACCTCTCGACCCAGGCGCGCGATCCGGCGCAGCATTATCAGAACAGTGTGATAGGTTATAACTATCGATTGAGCAACCTGCTGGCCGCCGTGGGCCGGGGGCAGTTGCGGGTTCTTCGGGACAGGATGGCGAGGAAGCGGGCAATCTTCCATTTCTATCGGAGTGCCCTCGGCGACCTGCCCGGTGTTACCTTCATGCCGATCGCGGGGTACGGGGAACCGAATTACTGGCTGACCTGCGTCCTGATCGATCCGGGCCGGTTCGGGGCGACGGGAGAAGAGATCCGTCTCGCGCTGGCGAAGGCGAACATCGAATCCCGGCCGCTGTGGAAGCCGATGCACCTGCAGCCGGTCTTCAAGCATTGCAAGGTAAGAGGCGGGTCGGTTTCCGAAGGGATCTTCCGTGATGGACTGTGTCTTCCCTGCGGGACGGCGTTGACCGATGTGGAACTTGGGCGGATCGCAGGGATCGTTCGAACAGCCTTCAGGGGAAAGGTCGATTGAATATTGATGAACCCCCGCGAACGTATCGCCCGCTGGTTGTCCCCGCTTCTGGATGTCGCGATCCGGAGCCGGACGACGGTGAAGTTTTTTCTTACGATCGGGATCTTCATCACGGCGAACTACCTCGCCTACCTGATCCGGTTCG
>MGPV01000029.1:25636-95837 GCA_001797615.1 Deltaproteobacteria bacterium GWC2_65_14 | reverse complement strand
CAGGACCGTCCCTATTTCCACCGAAGGAGGATCCGGTATCCCCAGTATTTCCACCCCTCCGTGAAATAGAGGACGGGAATTCGCCACCAGGCGCTCTTCCCCTTTCCGTCCGGCCACACCGGGATCACCGAGATGGCCACCTCCTCCGGCAGAATGGTGCGCAGGGCGAGGTATGCCCTGGCGACATGGTACCCGGAGGTCACCAGGATCACCTTCCCGAACCGGTGCTCGGTCACGGCAGCCCTCGCGGAGACCGCGTTCTCGAGGGTGTTTTCCGACCAGGCCTCGATGTGGATCCGCTCGAGGTCGGACGCCGCCAGGTCCGGTTTCCCGGGGAGGATCCGCTCGAGGGTGGCCTCCCGTCCCGCCCCGAGGATGAAGAGATGTCTCCCCTTCCCCTCCTTCCAGGCGCGGAACCCTTCGGCGATCCGCTTTTCCCCCCCCGCCGGCACCAGGATGGCGTCGGCGGGATCCCCCTCGGGCAAGGGAAGCTTCGCCGCCTTCAGGTGCGGGACGGCGGCCCCCAGCGCCAGGAACGAGAGGACGAGGAGGATCGCGCCCGTATGCCGTTTCCCTTTCCGGGGAGGGCCCAGCGGAATATGTCCTTGCCTTCTTTTCATGAGAAATGGTACATGTATGAGGTTATTTTTTCCTGGAGGATGTCATGGCGAAGTGCGATATCTGCGGCAAGGGGCCCTCGTTCGGCAACAAAGTGTCCCACGCGAACAACAAGACGCGAAAAACCTGGAGGCCCAACGTGCAGCGGGTCAAGACGGTGTCCGGCGGAACGGTCCGGCGCGTCCATGCCTGCACCCGGTGCATCAAGTCCGGGCGGGTCGTGAAAGCCTCCTGATTCATCCGGTCGACGCCACGGCGTCGATCTCCACCAGGGCTCCCGCCGGAAGCTTCGCCGCCTGGATGGTGGCCCGCGCGGGCGGGTCCTCCGGGAAGAATCTCCCGTACACACGGTTCATCGCGGGAAAGTCGCCGAGGTCGGCGAGGTAGACCGTCGTCTTGACGACCTCGCGCAGGGGGACTCCCGCCGCCGCGAGGACCGCCGACAGGTTTTCCAGCACCCGCTCCGTCTGGGCCTCGATCCCCCCCTCGACCATCTTTCCCGTCTTCGGGTCCAGCGGAATCTGCCCCGAGCAGAACAGGAACCCCCCGGCACGGATCGCCTGCGAGTAGGGGCCGATCGCGGCCGGAGCCCCCTCGGTCCGCACGGTCTCCCTCATCAACTACCCCTTTCCCCGCTCCACGGTGTAGACGTTCTTGACCTTCTCGATCGCCTTGATGAGGGCGGACAGGTGGGACGCATCTTTCACCGAGACGTCGAAGCTGCAGATCGCCCGCTTGTCCTTCGTGGTCATCACGACGGCCCTCCGGATGTCGACGTCGCTCGCCGTGATCGTCCTCGAGATGTCGGCGAGAAGCCCCGGCTTGTCTAGGCATATGACCTTGAGCTTCACCGGGTGGGAGGCCTTCGTCCCCTCCTGCCAGACCACGTCGATCGACCTCGCCGGGTCGACCTCCAGCGCCCGCGGACAGTCGCGGGAGTGGATCGTCACGCCGCGCCCCCGGGTGATGAACCCGACGATCGGATCGCCGGGGACCGGGTGGCAGCAGTTCGCCAGCCTGGAAAACATGTCGTCCACGCCCTTGACGATCACCGCGCTCGGCTTGCGCGGCATCACCTTCCGGATCAGCGCTCCCAGGCGGGTTTCCTTCCCCCGCTCCTGCAGCTGGTCCGGGGGAACCAGCTTCCGCAGGAGGGGAACGAGGGAGACCTTCCCGTACCCGACCGCGACGAAGTAGTCGTCCGGGCCCTTGAAGCGGTTCTCCTGGAGGATCTCGAGAAACTCCGGCGCCTTCAGCGCCCGGTTCAGCGAAATCCCGTATTTCCGAAACTCCCTCTCGAGGATCTGGCGCCCTACCGCGAGGCTGTGCTCCTGCTGCTCCTCCCGGACGAAGGCCCGGATCTTGTTCAGGGCCCTGCTCGTCTTGGCGATCTTCAGCCAGTCCTTGCTCGGCCGGTGGGAGGAGCTCGTGAGGATCTCCACCACGTCCCCGTTCTTCAGCGCGGTCCTCAGGGGGACCATTCTTCCGTTCAGCTTCGCCCCGACGCACTGGTTTCCCACCTCGGTGTGGATCGCGTAGGCGAAATCGATGGGGGTGGCTCCCCGGGGGAGCCCCTTCACATCTCCCCGCGGTGTGAAGACGTACACCTCGTCCGGGAACAGCTCCACCTTCACCGTGTTCAGGAACTCCCGGGGGTCCTTCATCTCCTGCTGCAGCTCCAGGATCTGCCGCAGCCACACGAACATCTGGTCGCCCTTGTCCGTCGACGGCTTCCCTTCCTTGTATCGCCAGTGCGCCGCGACCCCGTATTCCGCCAGCGCGTGCATCTCCTCGGTCCGGATCTGGATCTCCATCATCTCCGAGTTCGGTCCGAACACCGTCGTGTGGAGCGACTGGTACAGGTTGGCCTTCGGCATCGCGATGTAGTCCTTGAACCGTCCCGGGACCGGCCTCCAGAGGCTGTGCACGATCCCGAGGACCTCGTAGACCTCCCGGACCGTCTTCATGATGATCCGGAAGCCGATCAGGTCGTAGACCTGCTCGAACTCGATCGCCTGGCGGGCCATCTTGTTGAAGATCCCCGCGATGTTCTTGGAGCGGCCGGTGACCGCCGCCGAAAGCCCCGCGTCCCCGATCTTCTTCTCCAGCAGGGCGGTCACGCTCTGGATATGGGCCTCCCGGTTCCGCTTCCGTTCGTCGGCCGCCCGGGACAGCTCCCGGTAATCGGCGGGGTGGAGAATCTGGAAGCAGAGGTCCTCGAGCTCCATCTTTACGCGGGACATCCCGAGGCGGCTCGCGATCGGCGCGTAGATCTCCTGCGTCTCGTGCGCGATGGCGGCCTGCCTGTCGGGAGACAGATGCGCGATGGTGCGCATGTTGTGGATCCGGTCGGCCAGCTTCACGAGGATCACCCGGATGTCCCGCCCCATGGCGAGGATCATCTTCCGCAGCGATTCCGCCTTCTGGTCGGCGACGTCGGAAAGGACGACCCGGCTGATCTTCGTGACGCCGTCCACCATCTGCGCGACGGTGGGTCCGAACAGCTCCTCGATCTCCTCCCGGGATGCGACCGTGTCCTCCACCGTGTCGTGCAGGAGGCCCGTGACCACGGTCTCCTCGTCCATGTTCCAGTCGGCGAGGATGTAGGCGACGTTCAAGGGGTGGATCAGGTAGGGCTCGCCGGACTCCCGCAGCTGGCCGTGGTGGACCTTCGCCGTGAACACGTAGGCCTTCTGGATGAGCTCGACGTCGGCCTCGGCACTGGTGGCCTGGACCCGCTCGACGATGTCGTTCAGGCGGAGCATTCCGCCTCCCGGGACTACCGCTTGACCCGAACCGTCCCCTGGGCGATCTCCCGCAGGGCGACCACCGTCGGCTTGTCCCTGCGCTGGGAGGTGTCGATCGAGGCTCCCTGTCCGCCCAGAAGCTGCTTGGCCCGCTTGGCCGCCACCACGGTCAGTTCGAAGTGGCTCGTAACGTGATGCAGACAATCCTCCACGGTGACTCTGGCCATCGCTATTCCTCTCCGGTACTCGAGTTGTCCCGTCCCATGAGGCGCCCATCCCCTTCTTGCCTGGACCGATGGGCCCGAATGATCGATTCCACCTGCGAAACCGCGGTTTCGAGGTCGTCGTTGACGACGTGGTGCTCGTACGAACGCAGCTCGAGACCCTCCCGGTCCCCCGCCTTCATCCGCTCGTCCATCTCTTCCCGGGTTTCCCGCCCCCTTCCGGCCAGCCTGCGCTCCAGCGCCTCGCGGTCCGGGGGAAAAATCGCCACGAGGACCGCCCCGGGGACCGTTTCCTTCACCATCCGCCCCCCCTGGACGTCGATCTCGAGGAGGGCATCCTTCCCGCGGGAAACGATCGACTCCACCGTCTCCCGGGAGGTCCCGTACCGATTCCCGTGCACAAAGGCATGCTCCAAAAAAACCTTTGAATTTATCATTTTATCAAAAACTTCGGGTGTGATGAAATAATAATCCACCCCGTCCGCTTCCCCCCTCTTTCGCGGCCTCGTCGAGTAGGAAACGGAGAGCTCGAGGTCCTCCACCCGTTCGAGGAGCTTCCTGCAGATCGTCGTCTTTCCGGATCCCGAGGGAGCGGATACAACAAAAACACTACCTTTTCGCATTCTTACTCCACATTTTGAATCTGTTCCCTTACCTTTTCCAGCTCCGTTTTCGCCTCGACAACCCGTTCCGAAATCCCGGTGTGCGCCGACTTGTTCGAGGCCGTGTTCATCTCCCGGAACAGTTCCTGGATGAGGAAGTCGAAACGCTTCCCCACCGCTCCCCCCGGATTCCGGAGCAGCCCCTCCAGCCCGGAGAGGTGGGATCCCATCCGCTCGCACTCCTCCGTCACATCCAGCCGGTCCGCGAGATAGGCCGCTTCCTGGGAAAGCCGCGCCGGGTCCGTTCCCACCTCGCCGGAAAGGAACTCGATCCGCTCCCGGAACCGTGCCAGCGCCAGCTCCTTGTTTTCACGGGAGAGAGGGGAGATCTCGTCCGAGATCTCCCGGAGCCTGCGGACCGACTCCCCGATCACGGAACGCATCCGTTCCCCTTCGACCCTCCTCGCTTCGAGAAGCATGCGGATCGCTCCCCGCACCGCCTCCTCCGCGATCTTCCAGTTCTCCTCCGCGTCGTCGTCCCCTTCCGGTGCGAACACGAACAGGTCCGGAACGCCGAGAAGATCGCGGACCGACAGGTTCATTTCGAGCCGGTGCTCCTCCCGGATTCTCCCGGCCTCGTCCAGGAACCGCCGCAGAAGCTCCCGGTTCACCTGCACGCTTGCCCCGGCTTTCCCCCAATCCCGGACCGCGAGAAACAGATCCACCTTCCCGCGCGCAAGCGATTCCCTAAGGAGGGAGCGTACGCGGACTTCCCATCCCATGTACTTCGACGGGCACCGGACGTGAAGATCCAGGAAACGGTGGTTCACCGTGCGGATCTCGGCGGTCACGGAGATCTCCCCCGCCCGGGCCTCACCTCGTCCATACCCTGTCATGCTCTGCCACATCGTCGCCTCGTTTCAGCCAGGCTGCGGGGTTCTCGTCCGGCGGAACTCCTCCCGGATCTCCCCGAGAAACCTCCGGATCTCCTCGCCTGCGTAATCGGGATAGGTCCAGGGAAGGCCCACGTATCGCCCCCCCCGGTACAGGAGGGTCAGGTCGGCATAGACTCCCTCGCGGAGGTAGACCCGGTGGCTGTAGTTCTTCCCGGTCGCGAGAACGAAGTTCTCCTCCGTGAGGATTCCGGGGTCGATGTTCAGGGTCCGGCGGCCCTCCTCCGAAAATTCCCGTTCGACGATTTCGGCCGACCGCTTGATCTCCGGGAGCGCATCCCGGCCGACCGGGGTAGAGCCCACGAAAAAGCGGCGATGGAGAGGCTCTCCCATCTCCCTCCGGTAGTATCCGGTCCGGTCGAAGGGAAACGGATCGCTGACCCGCGAGGGCGGCCCCCAGACCTCGGCAAGCCGCCCGGCCCCCTCGTCGAAACGATTCTCCGACCGGTAGATCACGGATGCCACCAGGAGCGCCGGCATCGGCTCGGTCCGGGTGCTCATCGGGGTGGAGTCGTCCGCCGTCCGGCGCGCCCCGCCGGCCGCTCCAGGGCCGCGTCGCGCTCCCGCTCCCGGGCCTGGAGAGCCCGAACCAGTTTCTCCGCCGTGATCTGCACCGTCCCGACCTCTCCCACGACCACGCCCGCCGCCACGTTCGCCAGCAGGGCCGCGTCCCGGATCGAGGCACCCGCCCCCACTCCCGCGGCAAAGGTCCCGATCACCGTGTCGCCGGCCCCCGTCACGTCGTAGACCTGCCGCGCGTTCGCGGGGATGTGGAAAACCGTCCGGCTCCCTCGCTCGACGAGGGTCATCCCCTGCTCCCCCCGGGTGATCAGGACCGCCTTCGCCCCGCAGCAGCGCAACAGCGCCTTTCCCCCTTCCCCGAGCTCCAGGTCGCCCGGGAGCTCCTTTCCTCCTAGCGCGGCCTCCGCTTCCGACCGGTTCGGGGTGATCATCGTGCATCCCCGGTAATAGGAGAAATCGGGCTGCTTCGGGTCCACCGCGACGAAGATCCCACGCCGCCGTGCCGTTTCCACGACTTCCGCCACGAGCTCCCGGGAGAGCGCTCCTTTCCGGTAGTCCGAGAGCACGATCCCGTCGCAGTCCCGAACCCTCTTCCGGACGGCCGCATGCAGCGCGCTCCTCGCTCCGTCCGACGGCGATTCGCTTCCCTCCCGATCGACCCGGACCACCTGCTGGTTGTGCGCGATGACGCGGGTCTTCACGGTCGTCGGGCGCTTTCCGTCGCGGATGAGGCCGGACAGCCCGATCCGGCTCTTCCGGAGGAGCCGGGCGACCTCCCTGCCCGGGGGGTCGTTCCCCACCAGGCCGGCGACCTCGACCCCGGCGCGCAGACCGGCGATGTTCAGCGCGACATTCGCCGCGCCGCCGACCGACTTCGTCTCCCGCGAAACGGCGACGACGGGAACCGGCGCCTCGGGGGAGATCCTCCGGACGCTTCCCCAGACATACTCGTCCAGCATGATATCCCCGATCACCAGGATCCGGCAGGACGGTAAGCGATCGATCAGGGCAAAGGCTCTCCCGAAAAACCCCGGATCACTCATACGGGGAAGCCTCCTCCAGCAGGAGAATCGGGATCCCGTCGTCGATCCGGTAGATGAGCCTGCACAGCTCGCACCGCAGCTCGGTTTCGTCCGCGGTCAGCAGGAGCGATCCCTTGCACTTCGGGCAGGCCACGATCTCGAGAAGTTCCTGGTCCATGTCAACCTCCCTGCCGGTCCGGGAGCAGCTCTCCCAGCAGCGTCCAGATCCGGATTTTCTTGAACTTGGCATAGACGCGGACGGGGAGATGCCGCTCGTCCCGCGTCATCCAGATGCGGAGATCGCCCTTGTCCTCGAGGTTCCCGTTCCTCCGGAGGACCGGACGGATCATCACCGTGTCGAATTCTCCCCGGTCTGTCCGGATCCTTTCGTACCCCACCGGCTTCGCCGAGACCTCCCAGAGTTTCCTGCCCGCGTACATGTGGCGGGACGGCTCCTCCTCCGCCAGGGGCCTCGACCGGAAATAGTAGGCCACCGACACGGGGTCGTAGACCAGGGGGAGCGCTTCCACCCGTTTCCGCACCTTTCCCGTTTCCTTGTACCGGTAGACGATCGTCCCCGCATCCTGGTCGAAATAGGCGATGTCGTCCTGCTTCCGGCTCTTGGTGTGCTCCTGCCGGACCGGAGCGAGAGTCTCCACGTCCAGGTAGTACTCGATCGTGTCGTTCATCGGGTAGACCATGGACAGAAGGTCCGAGGTCCAGGCCCTCACGCTCAGGTGGTAGACCTCCTTCCCCTCCAGCAGCATCTTCCCGCGGAGGGAGAACCGGGCATACCCCATCGTGAGCCCCAGGAACTCCACCCGGTATACCAGCTCCTCCCTTTCTTTCACCCACGGGGGCCCTTCCGGCGAAGCCAGGTACCGCTCGGTGGAAACGGGCGCCGGGGTCCCCTCCTCCCGGGTCCCCTGCGTCTTTCCCGCCGGCGGTGGCGGATGGACGGGGTCCCTCCTCGACGCCTCCGTCCCGCTGCCGGGGGCAGGACCCGCGGCATGTTCTTCCGGCGCAACCTCCGACGGAATCCGCGAGGACCCCACCGCGTCCCCGGCGGGGATCTCCTCCCCCGGAACTTCCGGTCCATCCGCGACCGGCCCGGGCACCGGCCGGGGGATCTGCCCCGCCTCTTCCATCTCGGGAGGAGATTCCGGCACGGGAGCTTCCGCGGTCCTTTGCGCGTCCTCCCGGGGAGCCGCCTCCGGCGGCCTGTAGGCGGACCGGAAGCATCCCGGTCCCCAGAGGAAAAGGGCTCCGATCAGGAGGACCGGAAGGAAAGAGAGGCGAAGATCCCTCACCCTTCACCCCCCTGACCGAGAATCCAGTCCACGGCCTCCCGGATCCCCGGAACGTAGACATCCGGACGGGTCCCGTCCCGCTCCCCGGCGTTTCGTTCCTCCTCCCCGTATCCGGTGGCCACGAGGATCGTCCTGGCGCCGAGCCGCTTTCCCATGATCATGTCGCTCATTTTATCACCGACCGCGAAGCGGGTACACGAGGGCGGCAGGCCGAGCCGGAGCAGGATCCTGTCCGCCATGGCGGTCCCCGGTTTCCTGCAGGCGCAGGATGCGCGGTACCGGGCCACCATTCCGTCCGCGTGGTGCGGGCAATACTCCACCGCGTCGAAGCGCGCCCCGTTCGCCGCGAACAACTCCAGGAACGCGCGGTGCACCGCCTCGAACTCCTCCTCCCCGAACTTTCCCTTCGCGAGCCCCGCCTGGTTGGACACCACCGCGGCGGCATATCCCGCCCGGGAGAGCCGTTTCACCGCATCCGAGGCGCCGGGGATTTCCCGCAGTCTCGCGGGGTCGGCCAGGTACCCGACCTCCTCGATCAGCGTGCCGTCCCGGTCCAGGAAGACGATTCCCTTCATCCCGATTCCCCGTACAGCTTCGGCTCGCCCGGCGGCCGCGTCTTCCAGCGGCGGTGCAGCCAGAACCATTGCGCGGGATCCCGCCGGATCGCCTTCTCCAGTTCCTCGTTGCACCTCCGGGTGAGGCGGAGAACCTCCTCCTCCCTCGGGGCCCCGGGGTCGGCCGGAAGGGCGGGCCCGATCCGCAGGATATGGTGGAATTTCCTCGCGGGGTCGCGAACCAGGAACACGGAATGGATCCGGGTCCGCAGGGCAAGGGCGAGCCGTGCGATCCCGTCGGTCGTGTAGGCCTTCTTCGTGAACAGATCGACGAGGACTCCCTTGTGGGTGTCGACGTTCTGGTCGATCAGTATCCCCACCGAAGTCTTCCCGCGGACCGTCCGCATCACTTCCTTCGCGGAGTCGAATTTCACGATCGCCCGGTTCCCGCTCCGCTCCCGCCGCTCGGTCACGATCCGGTCCAGGATCCGGTCCTTCAGGGGGCGGGCGATGAACGCCACCGGGGCGACGGCCAATCCGAACGTATGACAGGCGAGCTCCCAGTTCCCGAAGTGGCCGGTCAGGAGCAGCGCGCCAAGTCCCCGCTCTTCCGCGGCCGCGGGGAGATGCTCGGCCCCCTCGATCCGGACATGCTTCTCCAGATATGCCCGGTCGATCCGGGGAATGTGGACGAACTCGGCGGCCATCGTTCCCATCCGCTTGTAGCAGAGAACGATGATCCGCGACTTCTCCCGCTCCCCCATCTCCGGGAAGGCGATCCGCAGGTTGATCCGCGCGATCCGGCGATGCCTGGCATCCAGCGCCCAGAAGCACATCATGATGCATTCGAAGAGCACCGCCCGGATCGTCAGGGGAATCGCCTCCAGGACCCGAAACGCCGCCCGGTAGAACCGCTCTCTCATTCCGTCCGACTCCTCCCGATCCGATCCAGTACGAGGCGCGAGAGATCCTCCCACCCCGAAACGAATTCCACACCGATCCGAAGAGCCCGGACCGGAAACGGAACCTGTCCCGGAATCCGGACCAGATCCTTCTCGGTGGTCAGGACCGGCAGCCCCCCCGCTTCCGCCCGGATCCGCTCGAGGTCGCGGGGTGTGTACCAGTGATGATCTCCGAATCTAAGGAAGACCTTCACGCGGAATCCGGCCGTCTTCAGGGTCTCTTCGAACCGCTCGTTCCGGGCGATCCCGGAAAACGCGGCCACATCCTCCCCCTCAACCGGGACCGGGACCTCTGCGCCGTCTCTTCCGACCAGCGCCCCGGGCACCATCCGGCTTGCGGCCGCCGGTCTGTCCGCGGGAAAGGGGAGACCGGACAGGACCCGTTCCTTGAGGTCCGGGCTGTCACACCGGGTGACCACGAGGGCGTCCGCAAACCTCGCGTGCCCCGGGGGTTCCCGCAGGGGGCCGAACGGCAGGGTCCTCCCGTTCCCCAGTCCCATCGTCCCGTCGACGAGGAGGATGTCGACATCCCGCTCCAGGGAGAGATGCGAAAACCCGTCGTCGAGCACAAAGACGTCCGCGTCGCGCTTCCGAAGGCATTCCATCCCCGCTTCATAGCGCGATTCCCCGACGATCACCGCCGTTCCCGGAAGGGACGCGGCCAGAAGCGCCGGCTCGTCCCCGGCTTCCCCGGCCGATGCCTGCGCACCCTCGCCGTCCGAGACCCACACGACCCCGCGGCTCTTTCGCCGATACCCGCGGCTCAGGACCGCCACCCGCAGGCCGAGACCCGCGAGCCATTTCGCGAGAAAGAGCACATGGGGGGTCTTCCCGGACCCCCCGACGGAGAGGTTCCCGACGCTGATCACCGGCCTGGGGAGACGCTTCGCGCGGAAAACCCCCGACCGGTGGAGCATTCGCCGTGCGCGCGCGTAGAGTCCGATCACGGAGCGTCCTTTCGACGGGCCAGTTCCCGCGCCACGATCTCCACGTTCTTCCCGGTGGCCCCCCGGAAGGAGCCCAGAAGCGCCTTTGCCCTATCCCCCGTCGCCCTCGCCTTCGCCGGGTCGGCGGCCCATTCCGCGAGCTTTCCGGCAAGCTCCTCCCCGTTCCGCACGGTGATCACGGCGTTTCCCCGCGTGAAGATCGAGGCGATCTCGCGGAAGTTCTCCATGTGCGGCCCCACGATCGTGGGAACGCCGAAGAGGGCGGGCTCGAGGATGTTGTGCCCCCCCTTCGGGACGAGGCTGCCCCCCACGAAGGCGATGTCCGCGGCGGCATAGGCCGCCGAGAGCTCCCCGACCGAGTCCATCAGGACCACCGGCGCATCGGGGATCCCGCCGTCCCCGGAGATGCTCGTTCTCCGGACCACCGGCCACCCGGACCGTCTGCACAGCTCCTCGACCGCGCCGAATCTCCCGGGATGACGGGGGGCGAGCAGCAGACGGATCGATCCGTTCTCCTTCCGGGCGCTCCCGAATGCCCGCAGCACCGCCTCCTCCTCCCCTTCGTGCGTGGAGCCCGCCACGATCCAGCAGGCACCGTTCGCCTTTTCCCCGAGGAGCAGGCGGGAAAAGGGGGTATCGCCCTGCGGGGGAAGGGAGAGGTCGAACTTCATGTTCCCGGTGGCCCACACCCTGTCCGGATCGGCCCCGAGCGACCGCAAGCGGACCGCATCCTCCTCGGTCTGCACGGAAATCGCGGTGATGCAGGACAGGACATCGGACATCAGGGAGCGGAACCGCCCATACCCCCGCAGGGAGCGCTTTGAAACCCTGCCGTTGAGCAGGACGACCGGGATCCGCCTCCGCGCGCACTCCGCGAGGAAGTTGGGCCAGATCTCCGTTTCGAGGATCGCGACCAGGTCCGGGCGAACCCGGTCCAGAAACCTCCCGCAGATCCCCGGCAGGTCGAACGGAAAGTAGAAAATCCGGTCGGTCATCCCGCCGAGCGCCTTTTCCGCGACCTCCTGCCCGGTGAGGGTGACGGTGGAAAAGAGGATCTCCGTCTCCGGAAGGCGTTCCCGCAGTCCGCGGAGCAGGGGAACGGCCGACAGGGTCTCCCCCACGGAAACGGCATGGACCCAGATCCGCTCCCGACCGGCCGGCGGCGGAATCCGTTCGAGCCGGAGTCCGAGCCGGTCCGGGAAATTCTTCCTGCGCTTCCGGGAGAGGAGAACCCACGGGATCCATGCGGGCGCCGACAACAGGAGGGCGATTCGCAGCCCGAGGTTGTACGAGAAATGCGCCCGGCTCCAGGGGATGAACCGTCCGCGCTTCCCCTCAGGCGGGACCGCGGCCGGCTTCCGCACCGGACCTCCTCTCCTCGAACTGCTTGAGATAAAACGAGCGGTACCGGCTTTCCCGCGAGAGAAGCTCCTGGTGGTTCCCCTGCTCCAGGATTCTCCCGTCCTCGATCACGAGAATGACGTCCGCGTTCCGGACCGTCGAGAGGCGGTGGGCGATCACGAAGGTCGTGCGGCCCCGCATCAGCATCTCGAGCGCCTCCTGCACGACCCCTTCCGACTCGGTGTCCAGCGCCGAAGTGGCCTCGTCCAGGATCAGGATGGGGGCGTCCTTCAGGAGCGCCCGCGCGATCGCCACCCGCTGACGCTCCCCTCCGGAAAGCTTGAACCCCTGCTCCCCGACGACCGTGTCGTATCCCTCCTGGAACCTGGAGATGAAGGGGTGGGCGTTCGCCCTCCGGGCGGCTTCCTCGATCTTCTCCTGGGACGCGCCGGGGGTCCCGTAGGCGATGTTGTTCCGGATCGTGTCGTTGAACAGGATCGTGTGCTGGCCGACGATCCCGATCTTCGACCGCAGCGAGGACAGCCTCATGTCCCGCAGGTCGATCCCGTCGATCCGGACCGCCCCGTGCGCCGGGTCGTAGAACCGGGGAAGCAGGTCGACGAGCGTCGTCTTGCCGGCTCCGGTCGACCCCACGATCGCCACCGTCCTTCCCACCTCCGTCCGGAAGCTGATCTCCTTCAGGATGGGAAGCCCGCCCTCCGAATAGCGGAAGTCGACCTGCTCGAAGGCGATCTCCCGGCGGACGCCCGCCAGTTCGACCGCGTCGCTCTTCTCCCGCACGTCGGGAAGGGTGTCGAGGACCTCGAAGACCCGGGTAGCCGCGGCGATCCCCTGCTGAATCAGGTTGTTCACCCCGGAGAGCCGCTTGACCGGCTCGTAGAGCATGAAGAGGGCCGTCATGAAGGAGAAGAAGTTCCCGGGGGTGCTCTGACCGTTCACTACGCTGTATCCGCCGTAGAAGATCACGGCGGCCGCTCCGATCCCGGCGAACATCTCCGAGAGGGGGGAGGTGAGCGATTGGACCTTCACCACCTTCATGCTCAGCCGGTAGAGGTCGGCGTTCCGGGTGGCGAACCGGTCGACCTCGAACTCCTCCGCCCCGAAGGCCTTCACCAGCTTCGCCCCGCTGATCGTCTCCTGCAGGTGGGAGGCCAGTCCCCCGGTCACCTCCTGGGTGCGGATGCTCGTCTTGCGGAGCTTCCTCCCGAACCGGGCGATCGGCCAGAAGGCGAGCGGAAAGGCGACCAACGCCACCAGCGCGAGCTTCCAGTCCCGGTAGAACACCACCCCGACGAGAAAGACGGCGGAGAATGTGTCCTTGATCAGCCCCGTGACCGCGTTCGTGACCGCCCCCTGCATGAGCCCGACGTCGTTCGTCACGCGGGACATCAGGACGCCGGTGGGATGCCGCATGTAGAAGGCGAGGGAAAGCGACTGCATGTGCCGGTAGAGATGGTCCCGGATGTCGCGGATCACCCGCTGCCCGACCCCGTTCATCAGGTAGCTCTGGGCGAACTCGAAGACTCCCTTGAGCAGGTAGACGGCCAGGACCAGCGCCGGGATGATCGCGAGCCGGGTGGCGTCCTTGTTGATGAAGATATCGTCCAGCGCCGGTTTCACCAGGAAGGCGACGGCGCCGTGGAAGGCCGAGACGAAGATCATGAAGAACATCGCGAGGAAGAGGCGCGACAGGTAGGGCCGGACGTACGCGAGCATCCGCCTGTAGATTTTCATTCCCATGCGTCCCCCGCCGCCTCCGCAAGCATGTCGACGACCGCTTCCGACGGCCCCGGGCCCGAGAGCGCCTCCCGCAGCGACCGCAGCCTCCGGACGACCCGTTCCCTGTGCTCCCCGTCCGCGAGCAGCGGCCCCAGCTGCCGCGCCATGGCGTCGGGATTCGCCTCGCCCTGGATCAGCTCGGGCACCACCGTTTCCTTCGCCACGATGTTCGGCAGCCCGATGCGGGAGACCCTGGCCAGCCGCTTCCCGATCCGGTAGGTCACCGCGGAGGTGCGGTACACGATGACGTGCGGAACCCCGAGAAGGGCCAGTTCCAGGGTCGCCGTCCCGGACGCCGAGAGGGCGGCCGCCATCCCGCGGAACAGCAGGAACCTGTCCCGCTCCACTATTGTCATGGGGAGGGAATTCCCCGTCAACCCGGCCTCGATCCTCCCGCGAAGGGCCGGGACCGCCAGCGGGACCGCGAAGTGGAGGTCCGGATGCCGGCGGAACAGGATCCGGGCCGCGCCGAGCATCGCGGGGAGGTGCGCGGTGATCTCCCCGTCCCGGCTTCCGGGCAATAGTCCGACGATCCGCCTTCCCTCGGGGATCCCGAACCGGTCGCGGTCCGGGACGGCGTCCAGGTAGGGGGAAAGCTCCCAGAGGATCGGGTGCCCGGCGAACCGGACATTGGCGCCCGCACTCCTCAGGATCTCCTCCTCGAAGGGAAACGGCACGACGATCCCTCTCGTGAATTGCGCCAGCTCCCGGGCCCTTCCCGGCCGCCACGCCCACAGCTGTGGCGGGATGTAGTAGATCACCGGGATCCCCGCCCGGTGTGCCCGCTTTCCCACCCGGAAGTTGAACTCGGGAAAATCGACCAGGAGCACCGCCCCCACGTCGGACCGCGTCGCCCGCCTCACGGCGGAGCGGAGCGCCCCGACGACCGCCGGGAGGTGGCGGATCACCTCGGTCAGCCCGACCACGGAGATCCCCCGGTAATCGAGCAGGAGGCGGACCCCCTCGGAGGCCAGTCGGGAGCTGCCGATTCCCTCGACCGGGGCGCCGGGAAAGCGCTTCCGGAACTCCCGCACCACCCGCACGGCGTAGGTCTCTCCGGACGGCTCCCCGCAGACGAGGAACAGCGTCTTTCGCGCGCGGGTCAACGGCTCCTCATCTTCCGGAGGATTCGGAAGGCAAGCTCCAGGGCGGCCAGACCGTCCCCGCCGGTGACCTGGGGCGAGTCTTTCGTCCGGACGCAGTCGAGGAAAGAGCGGATCTCCTCCCGGAGGGAATCCCCCTTCTCCGTCTCGAGGAGCTCCCCGGAGATCTCCGCGGGCCCGCCTCGCCCCTGCGGCCAGCTCCTCCGGAAGATCTGGATGGACTGCTCGACGAAATCCATGGACACGTAGGCATCTTCCTGGAAGATGCGGATCTTGCGCTGCTTCTTCGCCGAGACGCGGCTTGCGGTCACGTTCGCGATGCACCCGTTGGCGAAGGAGAGGCGAACGTTCGCGATGTCGATCGCGGAGGAGATCACCGGAACGCCGACCGCCTGGATTCCGGCGACGGGGGAGCGGACGAAGGAGAGGATGAGGTCCAGATCGTGGATCATCAGATCGAGCACGACGTCCACGTCGGTCCCCCGCCCGCCGAACGGCCCCAGCCGGTGGCACTCGATGAAGCGGGGCTCCTTGAGGAGGGCGGCCGCATCCCGCACGGCGCGGTTGAACCGTTCGAGGTGGCCGATCTGGAACACCAGCTTCCGGGAGGCGGCCTCGCGGACGAGCGCGCGTCCCTCCCGCACCTTCGCCGCGATCGGTTTTTCGAGAAGCAGGTGGACCCCGCCCCGGATCGCCTGCATGGCGACCCGGTAGTGGGAGGTGGTGGGAACCGCGATGGTGACCGCGTCGATCCGCCCGAGCAGCTCGCCCGGATCCGCGAAGGACTCCGTGCCGAACTCCGCGGCGACCGCCGCTCCACGATCCGCGTCGGAGTCGTGCACCCCGATGAACCGGGTGTCGTCGAACGAGGCCAGCTTCTGGGCGTGAAGCCGGCCCAGGTACCCGACGCCGATGACTCCCGTGCGGATCATCCCTCTATCTCTGGATCCCGCGCTTGCTGGAACGGATGAATTCCACGAGGTGTCTCGTCTCCGGGAAGGGCCCGCACTCGGCCTCCACCCTTGCCAGCGCCTCCTTCGCCGTCAGCCCCGACCGGAACAGGATCCGGTAGGCCTTCTTCAGCGCCGCGATCGTTTCCGGGGAGAAGCGGTTCCGCTTCAGCCCGATGAGGTTCAATCCGTAAAGCCCCGTTCCCTTCCCTCCCCGCGCCACCACCGCCGTGACATAGGGAGGGATGTCGAGCGGGACCCCGGAAAGGGCACCGACGATCGAGTAGGTGCCGATCCGGACGAACTGGTGGACCCCGACGAGCCCGCCGATGATGGCGCCGGTTCCCACCTCGACATGCCCCCCCAGCGTGGCGGCGTTGGCCAGGATCACCCGGTCCCATAGGTGGCAGTCGTGCGCCACATGGCAATAGGCCATCAGCAGAACGCCCTTCCCCACACGAGTCACCCCACCTCCCTGCGAGGTCCCCCGATTCACGGTGACATACTCCCGGATGGTGCACCCCTCGCCGATCTCGACCCAGGTGTCCTCCCCCCGGAACTTGAGGTCCTGGGGAGGCGCCCCGATGGAAGCGTGGGAGCTGATCCGGGTCCCCTTTCCGATCCGCACGTGGGACTCGATCATGGCATGCCCGCCGATCGAGCACCCGTCCCCGACCGTCACCTTCGGACCGATCACCGCGTAGGGGCCCACCAGGACATCGGCGCCGATCTGCGCCTCCGGATCGATGATCGCCGTCGGATGGATCATTGTCCACCTTCCTCTTCCTGCTGCTCCTCGGACGACTGGGTGGTCGCCGTCATGTCGGCCTTTGCGACGAGAACCCCGTTCACCGTGGCTTCCCCGTGCATTTTCCATACCGGCCCTTTCCGGGCCATCACCGTCGCCTCGAGCCGAAGCTGGTCCCCGGGGACGACGGGACGGCGGAATTTGCAGTTGTCGATCCCGGCGAAGTAGGCGATCTTTTTCCCGTCCCGCTCGGCCTTCAGTGCCAGGAACCCCCCCGCCTGCGCCATCGCCTCGACGATCAGGACCCCCGGCATGATCGGAGTTCCGGGGAAATGCCCCTGGAAGAAGGGCTCGTCGATCGTCACGTTCTTGATCCCGACGATCCGTTTGCCCGGATCCCACTCCACGATCCGGTCCAGGAACAGGAACGGGTACCGGTGCGGCAGAACGCTCATGATCTCCCGGATATCGAACATCTCACTCCTCCGATTTCGTCTTTCCGGATTCTTCGAGCCGCCGGACCCGCCGGAACAGCTCCGGCAGCTTCGGCAACAGTTTCCCCAGGCGAAGCCATACCGGGTGAGGCATCGCGGGAATCCCGGACCAGGCCCTGGATTCCGAGGCGTCCAGGGAGGCCGGCACTCCGCTTTTCGCCCCCAGCATGACGCCGTCGCCGATCTCGAGGTGCCCGGCGAGCCCCGCCTGCCCCCCGATCATCACCCGTCGCCCGATCCTGCAACTTCCGGAGATTCCCGCCTGGGCGGCGATCACCGTGTCTTCCCCGATCACCACGTTGTGCCCCACCTGAACCAGGTTGTCCAGCTTGGTCCCCCGGGACACCCGCGTGACGCCGAGCGCCGCCCGGTCGATCGTCGTGTTCGCCCCGATCTCCACGTCGTCCCCGATCTCCACCGTTCCCACCTGGGGGATCTTCCGGTATCCCTCCGCGGTCGGGGCGAATCCGAAACCGTCGCTTCCGATCACGCACCCCGCATGCAGGATCACCCGCGAGCCGATCCGGACCCCGTGGTACAGCACCACGTTGGGATACAGGAGGCAGTCCTCTCCCACCACGACCCCCTTCCCCAGGTACACGCCCGGGTAGACGACGGTGCGGTCCCCGATCGAGACCCTCTCCTCGACCACCACGAAGGGGGAGACGGTCGCCCCGGCCCCGATCCGCGCCGAAGGGTGCATCGACGCCAGCGGGGAAACCCCTTCCGGCAATCTCTCGGGCGGGTGAAAAACCTCGACCGCCCGGGCGAACGCAAGGTACGGGTTGTCGGCCAGCAGAAAGCTGGCCTGCGCTCCCTCGACCGTCGCCTTCGCGATGACCGCAGTCGCCTTCGTCCCGAGGACGAACCTTGCGTACTTCGGGTTCGCGAGAAAGGTCACTTCCCCGGGTCCCGCCTCCTCGATGGGGGCGATCCCGTGGACGACCGCGTCGCCCTCCCCCGCGAGGCGCGCCCCGATCCGTTCCGCCAGCTCCGAAAGCCGGAACTCATTTCCCACCGGCGCCCTCCCGGTTCATCCGCTCCAGCACCTTCGCGGTGACGTCCATGGCGGGGGAGAAATGGACGACCCCGCTGCTCCTTTCGAGCAGCAGGTCGATCTTCTCCTCCTCCACCAGCTTGTCGATCTTCCCCTCGACAACCTTGAGGATCTCGCGGGTGAGCTCCTCCTGGCGGGTCTGCATCTCCTTCTCCGACTCCTGGGTCATCTGGCGGAGCTCGGCGACCTTCGCGGCGAGGGCCTCCTCCTTCTCCTTCACCTTCTCCTTCCCGAGGAGGATCTTCTGCTTGTCCAGATCCTCCTTCATCTTGCGCGCCTCCTCGTTCATCTTCTCGATCCTCTTCTTCAGCTCCTCGTACCGGGCCTCCATCTTCTTGCGGGCCTCTTTGCCGGCTGCGGACTCGTTCAGGATCCTGTTCACGTCGATCACCGCGACCTTCAACCCCTCCCCGAAGGCCGGGCGGACGGCCAACATCGCCGCCGCGGCCACCACCAGCAGAAATGCCGCCTTCTTGTGCCTCATCGTTCTACCCCCTCGTTAGAATGCCGTTCCGATCGTGAATTCGGCCACCCGCCTCGCCTCTCCGGGAGACGGCTTCAGGTTCCACCCCCACTCGAACCGGAGCGGCCCCATCGGCGAATACCAGCGGAGGCCGAACCCGGCGGAATATTTCAGGTCTTCCCCGTCCCAGGGGAACTCGCTCTGGCGCCAGGTATTCCCCGAGTCGAAGAAGAGGACACCCTTGAAGCCGATCTCGTTGAACAGGGGGAAGGTGTACTCGAGGTTCATCACGAGTTCCTTGTTCCCCCCGATCCGCTCCCCGGTGTTCGGGTCGGTCGGGGAGAGAGTCCGCGACTCGAATCCGCGGAGGCTGTACGGCCCCCCGAGGAAGAAGCGCTCGAAGATCGGAACGCGCCCCCCGACTGTGCTGATCGCATGTCCCCAGAGCAGGTTCGCCGAAAGAACGGTGCTTTGGGTGACCGGGAAGAAGATCTTTCCGTTCAGGAAGTATTTCACGAATTCGCTGTCCCCGCCCAGCGGTCCCCCGGCGTATTCCACCGAGGCGGAGGCGACGGTCCCGCGGGACGGGTCGATGTACCTGTCCGTGGTGTTCCGGACGAGGTTCCAGTTGAGACTGTGCGTCTGCTGCGTCCCCTTGCTGAACTCCTCCTTCAGGATGGTGGAGACGGCCGTTCCCGGGTCGAGGATCTGGACGGTATCGACCCGCGCGGTGACGCTGGACGAGAGATATTTCCCGAACGACCGCCCCACCCCGACCCTCCCGCCGGACCCTTTCCGCTCGAAATCGGTGTACTCGGTCCGCTGGTTGTAGGCGCTGAGGTACAGGCTGTAGTCGGTATCGAGGAAGTAGGGATCCTGGAAGTTCAGCGTGAAGACGGTCCGCCGCGCCCCGAACTGGCTGTTCAGCGAGGCCCTCCAGGCCCGCCCGAACAGGTTGTTTTCGTTCACCTGGACGACCCCGAACAGCTTGTCCACGGAGCTGAACCCCAAGCCCCCGGACAGCGTCCCCGTCGGCCCCTCCTGGACCTCCACCCGGACATCCATCTCCCGTCGTTCCTCGGAGGGGGCCGTGCTGATCCGGATGTCCTTGAAAAAGGAGCTCCGGTTCAGGTTCTCCCGGCTCTCCTTGAGCCCCGTGGCGGTATAGATCTGCCCGTCGGCCACCTCGAGGTTCCGGCGGATCACCCGGTCCAGCGTCTTGGTGTTCCCGACGATCTCCACCCTTCCGAACCGGTACTTCTCTCCCCGGTCGATCCGGTAGGTCACGTCCGCCACCGGCTCGTCCTTTCTTTTCTCGACCCCCGGGGAAACGATCGCCACCGCATACCCCCGGTCGTTCAGCAGCGTCGTGAGGGAGAGCACGTCGGAAAGCAGCCTTTCCCGGCTGAACAGCTCCCCCGGGGACAGCTTCACCTTCCCGCGGAGCTCCGCTTCCGGAATGCCGCTTTCCCCCTGGAACCTCACGGTGCCTATCCGGAACTGCCTCCCCTCGAACACGTGGAGGGTCATCGCAAGCCCCTTCGGCCCGCGGCGGATCACCGGTTCGGAGACCTTCGACTCGAGGAATCCGTTGTTCTGGTAGAGCGCCTCGATCTTGCGGAGATCGTTCTCGATCACATCCTTCTTGTAGGTCCCCGAGTCGGTGAGAAAGGAGAAGAACCCCCGCTCCCCCGTGTCCATCACCTTCCGGATCTTCCTCGCGGACAGCTGGCTGTTCCCGGTGATCTCGATCGTCTCGATCTTCAGCTTCTCCCGTTCCGTCACCCGGAAGGAAACCCGCTGCGTTCCGTCCGGATCCTCCTGGACGGAGGAATCGACCGTGGCGTCGTAAAACCCGCGGTTCTGGTAGACCTCGACCATCTTCCGGGCCGACTCCTTGACCTTCTCCTCCGTGAACAGCGTCCGCTCCCGGATGGTGATCGCCTCCTTGAGGTCCTTCGTGTCCACCTCCTTGTTCCCCTCGACGGCCACCGAGGAGACGATCGGCTTCTCCTCCACGATCACGGTCAGCCGGTACCCCCCGGGCACCTCCTCGGCGTCGAACCGGACATCGGTGAAGTACCCCATCCGGTAGATCGCCTTCACATCCTTCCGGACCGCCGCCGGGTCGAACTCGGCCCCCACGCGCGTCCCCATCGCCGCGCGAACCGCGTCGGCCCCGACCCGCTTGACCCCCCGCACCTCGATCGCGAGGACGGGAAACCCGGCCGCCCGAAGGAGGGTCCCGGCCAGCGCCGCGTACAGCAGCAGGGCCGCGGCCGCCGTTGCGGCGCTCCTCCGCGCCGTCACCGCGCGATCCGCCCGTCGTCGATCTGGATCACCCGATGCATCCGTCCGGCCATCTCCTCGTTGTGCGTGACCACGATGAGCGACATCCCCCGGGTCCGGTTGAGCGTAACGAGCAGGTCCATGACCCCGGACGCCGTCTCCTTGTCCAGGTTCCCGGTGGGCTCGTCCGCGAGGATCACCTCGGGACCCATCGCCAGCGCCCGGCAGATGGCGACGCGCTGCTGCTCCCCCCCCGAGATCTCCCCCACCCGGTGCGTGAGCCTTCCGGAAAGCCCGACCTCCCCGAGAAGCCCTTCGGCCCTGCGGCCGGCCTCGTCCCAGGACATTCCGGAGATCAGGCAGGGGAGCATCACGTTCTCCCGGGCGTTGAACTCGGGAAGCAGGTGGTGGAACTGGAAGACGAACCCCACGGAACGGTTCCGGAAGGCCGCAAGCTCCTCCTCGCCCATCCCCGTGACGTCGCGCCCGTCGTACAGGACGGCCCCCGAGGTCGGACGGTCGAGGGTCCCCACGATCTGCAGCAGGGTCGTCTTCCCCGCCCCCGAGACTCCGACCACCCCGAGCATCTCGCCCCGATCGAGGGTGAAGGAGATCCCCTTGAGCACTTCGAGGGTTCCCACCCTCAGGAGGAACTCCTTCCGGAGCTCTTCGACGCGGAGGAAGCCGGGGCTATTCATAGCGGATCGCCTCCACCGGGTCGATCCGGGAAGCCTGCAGGGAAGGGTAGAAGGTGGCCAGGAAGCAGATCAGGATGGAGCTTGCCCCGACCAGCAGCAGGATGCCGGGCGTGAGGTCGACCGGCAGGGTGGAGATGTAGTAGACGTCGCTCGGAAGCCGGATGAACTGGTAGCGGGCGAGGAGATAACAGAGCCCCCCCCCCAGGAGGATCCCCGCGCCGGTCCCCACGATCCCGATCAGCAGCCCCTCGAGCGCGAAGATCCTTCGGACCGTCTTCCGGGTGGCCCCCAGCGTCATGAGGACCGCGATGTCCTTCGTCTTGTCCATCACGACCATGATCAGCGTGCTGATGATGTTGAAGGCCGCCACCATGACGATGAGGACGAGGATGATGAACATGACCACCTTCTCCAGCTTCAGCGCGGAGAAGAGGTTCCGGTTGCTCTGCATCCAGTCCTTCGCCCAGAAGGGGTAGCCCAGCCGCTCCCTCACGCGGGAGGCGACCTCTCCGGCCTGGTAGATATCCTTCACCTTCACCTCGATCCCGGTGACCCTGCCGTGGAGTCCCAGCAGTCTTCCGGCCTCCGCGAGGGAGACGTAGGCGAAGGAGGAGTCGTACTCGTACATCCCGGACTCGAAGATCCCGCTCACGCGGAACCGGTCCACGCGGGGGAATGCCCCCAGCGGGGTCACGTTTCCCCCCGGCACCATGACCTCCACGATGTCCCCCGGCGCGACCCCCAGGTTCGCGGCCAGCTCCTTCCCCAGGATCACCCTGGGAAGTCCCCCTTTCGGCGCATCCCACAGGTCCTCCAGACGGCCGATCCGGACGTCGCTGGGAAGGCGGGTTACGTTGCCGACCGTGGCCAGGTCCACCCCCCGGAGGATCCCCCCGGTCGCCGAGGCCCCGGAGGAGATCATGACCTGGGAGAAGATGTAGGGGCTCGCCCCGACGACCCCCTCCACCTGCAGCACGGTGTCCAGCGCCTTTTCCGGATCGGCGATGGAGCCGTCCAGGTTTGTGACGTGCACGTGGGCGGTGGCCCCGAGGATCCGGTCCTTGAGCTCCCGCTCGAACCCGCCCATCACGGCGAGCACGATGATGAGGGCGGTCACCCCGACGGCGACCCCCGACACCGAGATGATGGTGATGATGGAGATGAAGGTCTGCTTCCGCTTGGCCAGGAGGTACTTCAGGCCGATGTAGAATTCGACCGGGAGACCCACCCGCGCCTACCCCTCTTTCCGCAGCAGCGGGAACAGGATGACGTCCCGGATGGAGGGAGAGTCGGTGAAGAGCATCACCAGCCGGTCGATCCCGATCCCCTCCCCCGCCGCCGGCGGCATCCCGTACTCGAGGGCGCGAAGGAAGTCCTCGTCCATCGCGTGCGCCTCCTCGTCCCCCTCCTCCCGGAGGCGGAGCTGCTCCTCGAACCGCCCCCGCTGGTCGAGGGGGTCGTTCAGCTCGGAGAAGGCGTTCGCGATCTCCCGCCCCCGGACGATCAGCTCGAACCGGTCGACGATCGCCGGCCTCGCGTCGTTCCGGCGCGACAGCGGGGAGACCTCGGTCGGGTACTCCGTGACGAAGGCGGGGCCCCGGATCCTGCGCTCCGCGACCTCCTCGTAGATCTTCGCGAGGATCGTTCCGGGAGAGGGATCCCCTTTCACCGCGAGGCCGATCTCCCGCGCCATCTTCGACAGAAAGACGGGGTCGGAAAGGTTCTCCTTCGGGACCTTCCCGTACCGAGCGACCGCTTCCGCCACCGTGACCCGCTCCCAGGGCGGAGTGAAATCGATCTCCTCCCCCTGGACGCTCACCCGGGCCGTGCCGAAGAGGTGCACCGCGAGGGAGGAGAGCATCTCCTCGGTCAGCCGCATGAGATCCTCGTGGGTGGCGTACGCCTGGTAGAACTCCAGCATCGTGAATTCCGGGTTGTGCTGGGTGGAGATCCCCTCGTTCCGGAAGCTCCGGTTGATCTCGAAGACCCTCTCCAGCCCGCCGACCAGGAGGCGCTTCAGGTAGAGCTCCGGGGCGATCCGCAGGTAGAGCTCCGTGTCCAGGGCGTTGTGATGCGTCACGAACGGGCGGGCCGCCGCCCCCCCCGCGACCGGCTGCATCATCGGCGTCTCGACCTCGAGGAAGTCACGGGCGGACAGGAAGTCCCGGAGGAAGGAGACGATCCGGGAGCGGGTCCGGAAGAGCTCCCGCACCTCCTCGTTCACGATCAGGTCCACGTACCGCTGCCGGTACCGGGTCTCCACGTCCGCCAAGCCGTGCCACTTCTCCGGGAGGGGACGCAGCGACTTCGAGAGAAGCCGGAAGCGCTCCGCCCGGACCGTCAGCTCCCCGGTCCGGGTGATGAAGAGAGGGCCTCCCACCCAGGCGATGTCCCCGACGTCCACGGTTTCCCGAAACCGGGAATAGGCCTCCTCGCCGATCCCGTCCTCCTTCAGGTAGGCCTGCAGCCGCCCGGTCCGGTCGGCGAGAACGAGAAAGGCCGCCTTCCCGAAATTCCGCAACGCGACGATCCGGCCCGCGATGTCGACCCGCGCCGGATTCCGATCGAGCTCCTCGCCGCTCTTCCCCTCCGCCGCCTTCCTCGCGGCGGAGGCGGTCCATCCGACCCGCTGATCGTTGGGGTACGGGTTCCCCCCGTCCCGGCGGATCGCCTCCGCTTTCCGGATCCGCTCGAGGACCAGCTCGTTCCATTCATCCTTCACGGGACTCTCCCCCTCCGCCGTCTCCCCCCCCCTGCGCCGCGGGAGGGCTCACAGTGCGGCCTTTCCTTCCCCCTCCTCGCCTCCGCCCAGGAGGTACTTCCGGATGAACTCCATGAGGTCGCCGTCCAGGATCGCGTCCACGTTCCCCGTCTCGTGGCCGGTCCGGTGGTCCTTCACCATCCGGTAGGGAGCCAGGACGTAGGACCGGATCTGGGAGCCCCAGGCGATATCCTTCCTGGACTTGTGGGCTTCCGCCGCCTTCTCCTTCCGCTCCCGCATCTCGATCTCGTAGAGCTTGGACCGGAGGATCTTCATCGCCATGGCGCGGTTCTTGTGCTGAGACCGCTCCTGCTGGCAGAGCGCGGACACCCCGGTCGGCACGTGCGTGATCCTGACGGCCGACTCGACCTTGTTCACATGCTGCCCCCCCGCGCCCCCGGAACGGAGGGTGTCGACCCGGATCTCCGAATCGAGGATCTGGATCTGGACCTCGTCGTCGATCTCCGGGGACACGAACACCGAGGCGAAGGAGGTGTGCCGCCGCTTGTTCGCGTCGAACGGGGAGATCCGGACAAGCCGGTGGACCCCGCTTTCCGCCTTCATGTACCCGTACGGATGATCCCCCGAAAGGAGGATCGTGGCGCTCTTGATCCCCGCCTCGTCCCCCTCCTGACGCTCGACCAGCTCCACCGCGTAGGCGTTGCGGTCGGCGAACCGCGTATACATCCGGAGCAGCATCTCCGCCCAGTCCTGCGACTCGGTCCCGCCCGCCCCGGGGTGAATCGTCAGGATCGCGTTGCGCTCGTCGTTCTCCCCGCCGAGCATCCGCTCCGTTTCCACCGCGTCCAGGTCCGCGTAGAGCCCCTCCGCATGCCGCCCGATCTCGGAGGCCAGGGAGGGATCCTCGGCCTCCTCGTAGAGCTCGAGGTAGGCGCGCAGGTCGGCGATCCCCCGCTCGATGCCGGACCACCGGGCCTGGAAGGTCTCGAGGATTTTCCGCTCCTTCAGGAGCGGCTCCGCCTTCTCCGGGGAATCCCAGAACCCTTCCCGCGAGACGGCCGCCTCCACCTCGGAAAGACGGGCTTTTTTCCGGTCTACCTCAAAGATAGCCCCGGAGGGCCGAAACCCTCGCTTCGAGCGCGTCCGCCTTCTCCCCCAGCACTCCTGTCGCCATCACTCCCTCTCTTCCGTGCCCGCGACGCGGCCACCGCGTCGAACAAGTCCCGCAGCCGCCAGAATGAAAAGAGTCATTATAGTACACGAAATCCCGAATATTTCACCCGTTTTCGCGTAGATGGTCTCCCCCCCCCCGGGATGGATCCTGCCGGCCGCCGCACCCCGGAGTTCGTTTCCGATCCGGGCGACCACCTCCCCCCGCCGGTCGATGATCGCGCTGATTCCCGAGTTCGCCGCCCGGACCATCGGCCGCCGGAACTCCACCGACCGCATCCTCGCCATGGCCAGGTGCTGCCGGGGGGCCACCGTGTCCCCGAACCAGGCATCGTTCGTCACGTTGACGAGCCAGGTCGCCCCCTGGCGCACGCTGTCCCGGACGATCCCCGGGAACACCGCCTCGTAGCAGACCGAAGCCCCTGCCGGTGCCCCCCCCACGTCGAACAGGGAGGGGTCCGAACCGGCGGAGAAATCCTCCTCCCCCACGGTCAGTTTCTTCATGAAAAACAGAACGCTCCGGAGCGGGATATATTCCCCGAACGGGACCAGGTGCCGCTTGTCGTACCGTCCCCTCGCCACGCCTTCCCGATCGATATGGAACACGCTGTTGTAGTACCTTCCGCCGCCGGACGGCTCGAACCAGGGAGCCCCGAAGAGGATCGGAACCCCGGTCTCCAGCGCCACGTTGTCCACCAGGGCGCTCAGTGCAGTTTCCCAGCCGTAGAAGAAGGGAGCGGCCGTCTCCGGCCAGACGATCACCTCGGCCCCCATCCCTTTCGCCTCCCGGCTCAAGCCGGAGTAGATGTCGAGCGTGCCCCGCTGGTGCGCCGGGTCCCACTTGAGCGACTGGTCGATCCCCCCCTGGGCGATTCCCACGACGATTCCGGCGCCCCGCGGCGCCCCCTCCTGCCCGCGAACCTTCCAGGCTCCGTAGAGGAACAGGAAACCGACCAGGACCGCCGCTCCCGCGGCGGGAAGGAGGGCCCGCACGCGCGCTCCCCGTGCCAGCCGCATGCAGGCGATGAAGAAAAGGAGATTGACCGACGCCAGGAGGAACCCGATTCCCGCCATTCCCGCCAGGTCGGCGGCCTGGCGCAGCAGGAGACTTTCGGTAAGGGAATAGCCGAACAGCACCCAGGGAAATCCGGTGAACAGGACCGACCGGGCATATTCGACGCCGACCCAGGCCGCCGGAAAGGCGAGCAGTCCCGCTTCCCCGAACGAGTCCCGGAGGCGGAAGGCGATCGCGGCGGCCATGGAGACGTAGGCCCCCACGTAGGCCGACACCAGGAGGGCGGCGATTCCCCCGAGCGCCCACCCGAGATTCCCGGGCACCGCCACCGTGTAGGCGATCCAGTAGAACAGGAGGAGATTGGCCAGGGTCCCGGCGAGCAACCCCCATCGAGCGGCCTGCCTCGCGCCGGAGCAAGCGTCCGCCAGGAAGAGAAGCGGCACCAGGCAGACGAAGGGAAGCGCGGGGACGTCGTACCCCGGCATCCCGAGCGCATAGGAACCCGCAAAGAGGAGGGAAAGCGCGATCCGCTTCCCCGCGCCCGGCCCGGGAGCGTCCGCTCCCCCGGACTTCTTCTTCCGCTTCCCGGGCTTCATCCCCGCCCGGGCTCTTTCGCGAGGACCTTCCGGTATACCCGGAGCTCCATCCTGCGCATCCGGACCGCCTCCCCGCGTCCTGCCAGGTGATCCTGCCCGAGCAGGTGGAGGATCCCATGGACGATGAAGAAAAAGACTCTCTCCTCGGGCGATTCCGGCCACCCTTCCGTCCGGGAGAGGCAGGCATCGGCCGACACCAGGATATCTCCGGTGATCCTTCCGGCTTCGGCCTGCCCCGGGGCTTCCTCGGGAAAGGTAAGGACGGTCGTCGTTCCCTCGTGGCCGAGGAACCGCAGGTTCGCCCGCGCCATTTCGGCATCTCCGACGACGAGGATGCGGAGATCCGCGCCGGCCGCATCGAGAAGATCGAGCGCATTGCGGACGAGTCTCCTGAGGATCCTCCCACGGAACGGAGCCGGCCGCAGTCGTTGCTGGAGGCTGATCCCGCGCCGCTTCCCCGGCCGCTCAGGAGGAGGGCCGCTTCTCATGCCGCTCATAGGCCCGGATGATCTCCTGCACGATCGGATGGCGGACGACGTCGATCTCGGTGAACCGGCAGAAGCGGATCCCCTCCACCCCATCCAGGATCGAGAGCGCTTCGTTCAGGCCGGATACCTTTCCCGACGGCAGGTCGGTCTGCGTGATGTCCCCCGTGATCACCGCCTTGGAGCCGAACCCGATCCGGGTCAGGAACATCTTCATCTGCTCGGTGGTCGTGTTCTGCGCCTCGTCCAGGATGACGAAGGAGTCGTTCAGCGTCCGACCCCGCATGAACGCCAGCGGGGCGACCTCGATGACGCCCCGCTCCATCAGCTTCCCCGCCTGCTCGTACTCGAGCATCGCATAGAGGGCGTCGTGCAGCGGACGGAGGTAGGGGTTCACCTTTTCCGCCATGTCCCCCGGAAGGAACCCGAGCTTCTCCCCCGCCTCCACGGCGGGGCGGGCGAGCACGATCCGCCGGACCTCCTTCTTCATGAGATAGGATACCGCCATCGCCATGGCGAGAAACGTCTTCCCCGTTCCCGCGGGGCCGACGCCGAACACGATGTCCCGTTCCCGGATGGCGTCGAGATACCGCTTCTGCGCGACGCTCTTGGGGGTGATGATCTTGTTGCGAGACGAACGGAACACCACGTCCTGGAAGACGTCCGACACCTCCGCGTTGCGGTCGGCGCAGACGATCCGCAGGGCCGCCGCGACGTCGTTCGACGTCACCGGGATCCCCCTCCGGAGGACGTGGTAGAGGCCGGAGAGGACCTTCGAGGCGAGCTCTACCTGGAGCGGGTCCCCGGACAGGTCGACCTGGTTCCCCTTCGGGTTGCAGGAGACGCCCAGATGCCCCTCCACGATCCTCAGATGATCGTCGTGGGTGCCGAACAGATCCGCGAGCAGGGCGGAATCGTCGAAACGGAGCGTCTCCTCCCGCCGTTCTGCCTGCCTCACCCGTTCCTCCGATCCGTTAGAAAAACCCGGCCCATCCGCCGAAGGCCCCGATCGCCCGCGGGGAGAGGAGGACCATGTACGCCCACAGACCCGCGACCATGGCCGCGACCGCCCACACCGCGGCGCGGACCCATGCCACCCGCCGCCGATGCTTGAGGTCCGCCCGCGCGGCCCTCCAGGGATCCTCCCGTTCCTCGGCCTCGGCGACGACCTCCACCAGCCCGCGGTCGGTCAGGGCCCAGAGGGCCTTGATCCCCTCGAACCAGGTGAGACACGCTTTCCGGAACATCTTGTACGGGTCGCTGGAGTACTCCACCGCCTTCCAGACCGCCCTCTCCTCCGACGGCAGAACCTTGGAATCGATCCGGATCCCCTTCTTCGGGAAGACGAGAAATTTTCCGGACGGAAACCTCGCACGGATCCTCGGATACTCGTCGAGAAACTGGACCCCTTCCATCATGAGGACATCCGCCCGCATCGGGGTAGACATCCAGGAGGGAGGCCGGACGGCGAAGAGCTCGAACTGGTACTCCCCCTCCTTGATCATGAGGGCGTGGTACAGGCTCTCCTTCACCTGGAGATAGAGGTACCTTGAGAGAATCTCCCGCGTGATCTTTCCCTGTTCGACGAGAAGCTCCCCGAGCTTCTTCCCCTCCTTCTCCTGCATTGCGAGAAGGCGGCGAAGTTCCTCCTCCGTCAGGTATCCCGCGTCGACCATCATGTTCCCCAAAAGGTCCGCCCGCGCCTGCCGCCGGTCCGGCTGCACGTCGACGATCATCCCGTCGGTGAAGAGGAACACCGTCTTGCGTTCGTCCCCCTGGATCGTCAGGGCGCCCGACTTCCCCTGGGTCGCCACCAGCTGGAAGATCTCCGGGATGCCGAAGTCGGTAATCTTTCCCTTCACGCGCTACCTCCCCGCCGGCAGGATCCCAAGCTCCCGCTGCATCTTCCGGAAGGAACGGAGCCCGGCGACCGATCCCGCGAGCCATAAGACCGCCGCGAGGCCGATCGCCAGGAAGGTGACCGTTCTCTCGAGGTCGGCCACGATCGTCCCGCCATCCAGCGCGCCGATCGAGGAGGAAAGAAGCCCCAGCGACAGGGAAAGCAGGATCCCGTAGACCATCGTCCGGATCTCCTTCCCGGACCAGAGCCATCCGGAACCCGGGACAAGCACGGAGCACGCGCGCACGTAGGCGGTGTGCATCGCGATCCCCTGTCCCCTCCGGTCCGGTTCCCCGGTGTCGTTGGACGCTCCCGCGATGCGGGACCGGCACTGGTTGCAGAATTCATGGGCCTCCCGGCTTCCGACGATGAGGGTGCGCACGCCGCACCCGCGGCAGGTCCGGTTCACCCAGACCTTCATCGACAGCACTTTCCAGGCCCCCGCGATCAGCCAGACCAGGGCGAGGAACACCAGGGAGACGGTTGCGGAGAGCGGCCGGAAATAGAGGCGGAAGATGTCGCTTTCCCCGGCCTCCCGGATCCAGTCTCCCCGGAGGGCGAAAAAGGACTTCCAGATGTCCCCTACGTTCAGGGGCGACGCGATCCACTCCCCCTGCTCCATCTCGGCGGGACGGAGATTGTAGGGGGCCATCGCCTGGACCTTCTCCCAGGCCTCCGGCTGCAGGGCCCTCGACCTCTCCAGGTTGAACAGCCGCAGGTAGGCCTGATAGGCGTTCCATAACGTGGCCCCGTCTCCCGGCGCCTTCCGGAGCGCCTCCTCGAAATCGGCCAGCGCCTCTTCCAGTCTCCCCTGCTGCGCGCGCGCGATCCCCCGGTTGTTCAGGACCCCCGCCGGGGATCCTCCCCCGGAAACCAGCTCCGTCCAGATCTTCTCCGCCTCCGCGGCCTTTCCCGCCATCATGGCGGCTCTCCCCCTGGAAAAGCGGACCAGCCTCGAGATCGGCGCCCGCTCCTCCCCTTTCATCGGAAGATAGGAGGCGTCCGGCCACTCCTCCGGGAAATAGCCTTCCGTTCCCAGCCATCCTCCCCGCTGCACCTCTCCCGTCAACCGCTTCAGGGAATGCAGGACGCTCCCCCCGGCCAGCAGGGCCGCCAGCAATAGAATCACGCTGGTCATCATCAGGATCTCCGCCCGGCGCAGGTAGGCGGCGGAAAGGGCCAGCCAGATGCAGGCGGCGATCGCCAGCCCGAACCCGGCGAAGAGGGGGAGGAGAAAGAGCGCCGCCGCCGCCAGGACGGACAGGTAGCCCCCGCCCGGAAACCGGAAAAAACGGCCGATGTCGGATTCGAGCGAGGGACGGGCACGGAGAAAGAGTGCGATCGAGGCCCAGACCGCGAACCAGCAGACCGCGGCGGCCAGGAAGGAGATCAGCCAGGATGCGTACCCGAGCAGCGCGGGTCCGAACCGGCGCACCGCTCCCACCATGCCGTCGAAATCCCGCACCAGGTCCTGCATGCGGCCGCCGAGCAGGTCCTCCTTCACCAGCCAGGCCCACATCGGGACGGAGAGAGGCGCGACATCGGCCACCGCCCGCAGAAACGGCGCCCCGTCGCGTTTCCACCCTTCCCCGACCGCCTTCTCGTAGACCAGGTCCGCGACGGAGTTCAGGGAGAGTATCCCGTAGGCGTGCATCTCCTTGCGGAGAAGCCGCACCTGCTTCCCGAGCTCCTCCTCTTTCCCCGGCCCCGCGGCGGCCACCACCTTCTCCGCCCGGGCACGGACGGATTCCGCATACGAAGCGAAGGGGCCTCCCGCCTCGCAAGGCTCCGGGAACAGGGATCCGATGCATACGGGGAGCGTCAGAACGATCGTGAGGACAAGGAGGCGGAGACCGATGGGATTTTCCTTCCTCATAAAAGAGATATGATACCATTACCCGGAGGAAAAGCCGATATGGACGAATTCCGCAAGCTTGTCGGGATCATGGAGCGGCTCCGCTCCGAGGGCGGATGCGAGTGGGACAGGGCCCAGACCCATGCCACCCTCCGCCAGTACCTCCTGGAGGAGGCGTACGAGGTCCTGGATGCCATTTCCCGGAAGAATCCCGACTCGCTCTGCGAGGAGCTGGGCGACCTGCTGCTCCAGGTCCTCTTCCACGCCCAGATCTCCCGGGAACGGGGGGAATTCGACATTTCGGACGTGATCCGTTCCATCTCCGGGAAAATGATCCGGAGGCATCCCCACGTCTTCTCGAACGCGACCGCCGCGACTCCCGAAGCGGTTTCCCTCCAGTGGGACCATATCAAGAAGACGATGGAGAACAGGAATCCAGCCTCGATCATCGGAGGCGTCCCGCGCACCTTCCCCTCCCTTCTCCGGGCGGCGAAGATCACGAAGAAAGCGGCGCGGGCGGGGTTCGACTGGGAGAACAGCGGCCAGGTGCTCGCCAAGGTGGACGAAGAGACGGAGGAGCTGAAAACCGCCATCGAGCGGGGCGATCCGGACGAGATCGAGCACGAATTCGGGGATCTCCTCTTCGCCCTGGTAAATCTCGCCCGTTTCCTCCGGATCCACCCGGAGATCGCGATGTCCGGGGCGACCCGCCGCTTCGAGAAGCGGTTCCGGGCTATGGAAATAATCGCCGCGGAATCAGGCGTTTCCATCGAGAACGCCGATATGGAGACGCTGGACAGGCTCTGGGAAAAAGCGAAACGGATCTCCCGCTGACATCTCCCCCGTTCTCCACACCGGCTGTGGACTGGCTGGGGAAATCCCTGTGGATGTCCTCTCCGCGCTGCGCAGGAATTGCGGGTTATACAGTTTGCCTTTTTATTGGGCACTCTTTTCGCCCGCCACCGAGTTCCTTTCGAACCGGATCAGCGCTTCCTTGACCGCGGTCCCCTTTGCGAATCCCCCGATCCTCTGTCCCGCCGCGAGCACCCGGTGGCAGGGCAGGAGAAGCGGCCACCGGTTCCGGGAGAGGACGTTCCCCACGGCCCGTCCGGCGCCCGGTCTCCCGCAACGTTCCGCCAGCTTCCCGTACGTGATCGATTTCCCGTAGGGAACCTTCGCCAGCTCCTTCAGGACTTCCCGGGAAAAGGGGCTCACCCGGCTCCAGTCGAACCGGATGGCGGCGATCTCCTCCCTCCGGATGACCCTCCCCTTCCCGTACGCCAGGAGGAGATCCCCCGGCACCCCGTCCCCCCGCCGCGTCATCGCCGCTTCCGGGTACTTCGTTGCGAGTGCTTCCTCCAGCGCTTCAGGCGAGGACTCCCACTCGATGGAGCAGAGAAGCCCCTCCGCCATCACCGCGCAGGCGACTCCGAACGGAAGCTCCACGGGGCGGGATCGGGAAACGCGCCCCCCTCCCGAAGAAAGTGGCAGACCGGCTCCACCGTTCACCACCCTTACGGAACTCTTTTTCTTTGACATGGATAACCCTCTCATAGTAAATTTCTCCTTTGCCGGAAAATCGGCGACACCCCGAGGAGGATCCCGTTGGCCAGACTGAAATCGGGCATCAAGCGGCAGAAGCAGAGCCTGAAGAAACGAGCCAGGAACCGGCATATCCGTTCCACGGTCAAGACCGCCGTCAAGGAAGTCCGCTCCGCGATCGAGGAAAAGAACCTGGACAAGGCGGGAGAAATCCTCTCCAGGGCCGCCTCCCTCATCGGGCGTGCCGGCTCCAAGGGGGTCCTGCACCGGAAAACGGTCGCGCGCAAGGTGGCCCGGCTCTCCAGGGCGGTCCACAAGGCGTCCACGGCTTCGGCCGGGTAGCCCCGCTTCCCTCCTCACAGCAGAAGCCCAAGCATCCGGATCTCGAACAGCTGTTCCGGGGAAAGACCGCTACCCCCCTTCAATCCCGCATCGATCCTGGAAAGGGCGGAAAGCACCTCTCCCGCCCGCTCACGGGATACCGCCCCGGATCGCCCCCCCCGCCGGTACCCCTGTCCCGCGGCCCGTTTTCTCACCGTCCAGGCGATCGCTCCCACCAGGGCGTGGTAGTCGGACGACTCGGCCGAGGCGGCGAACCGCCGGAACTGCCCGATGCAGGCCTCCCGGTTCCGGGAGATCAGGTCGTCCGCCATGCGGAACGGGTCGACCGACCCGCCGGACACGCAGACCTGCCGGATCTCCTCCTCCCCGATCTCCTTCCGGTCGGCCGCGAACGCGAGAACCTTTGCCGTTTCCGCCCTGAGACGCGGATAATCGCCTCCCGTCCAGCGCACGAGGAAGAGAGCGACCTCCTCCGCCATTTCCTTCCCGGCCTCGACCGCCAGGCCGGAAACATACTCCGCCAGGATCCCGTCGGCCTGATCCTCCCGGAGCGAGGCCGCGCGAACCCCCGGAACGGCCGAAATCCCCCGCATCATATTGCGGTCCGAACAGGGGATCACCAGCAGGACGTCCGGATCGGGAGTCCCCAGATAGGAGAGGATCTCCGCCCGGGGCCCTTTCTTGACCTCCGCGAAGTCGGGGAGGAGGACCACCCGGAAGCGGAAGAAGAACGATGGGGTCCTCCAGCCCGGGACGGGCGATTCCCGCTCCATGTCGGGCGCGCTCGGGCGAAGCAGCTCCGCCGTCTCCCCTTCCCCGGCCAGGCGGGCGAGCCAGAGCTCCGCGACCATCTCCGCCAGGCCGGTTCCCTCCCCACCGAGCAGGAAGGCCGGGGTCGGCTTTCCCGAAATCCACCCCCGGAAAAAGGCGGGCACCTTCACAGGAGCACCTGCAGCGTCTGCCCGATCCGCCTCGCCATCCTCCGGCAGATCTCCTCGAACGCCATTCTACGGTTCGCCTCCGTGTACTGGAAATCGGTGCCGGAGAAATAGGAAGCGCTCTCCGAAAGCCCCTCCTCTTTCCAGAGAACGCGGCCGCGGACCCCCTCCACAACCCGGATATCGACCAGGAGGGTCATCCGGTGCTCCAGGGAAAACCGGTCCGCCCCGTGCGAGGAGACATCCTCCCGCACATCCCGGATCGTCCCCTCGACGAGGAAATCGGCGTTTCGCCTGTCGAAGATCCCGCGGAACCCTCCCCGCCGCATCTCCTCCCGCAGGCGTCCCGCGAGAAAGGCCCCCGCATCCGGGAAGAGGGAGGCGTTCGCGAAGGGACGGAGGTCCACCCGAACTTCGGAGGAGGAAAACCGTGAGTCCGGATCGCCCCGGAGGCGGTACCCGCAGGAGGACGGAAGGAGGAAGAGCAGGAAGAGGAACAGAGGGAGCGCCCGCCTCATGGCGTCACAGGACGATGTTCACGAGCTTCCCCGGCACGTAGACCACCTTGCGGATGGTTCCGTCCCGGGTGAACTCCTGAACCTTCGGGTCCGACATCGCCAGCGCCCGGATCTCCTCCTCCCCGGCGCCGGCGTCCACGGTGATCCGGGAGCGCAGCTTCCCGTTCACCTGGACGACCACGAGGATCTCCTCGGCGAGCGCCGCCTCACGGTCCAGCGCGGGCCATTCCTGCCGGCAGGCAAGCCCCTCGTTCCCCGTCGTCTCCCAGAGCTCCTCGCTGAGGTGCGGGGCGAACGGGGAGAGCATCACGATCAGGATCCGCACCGCTTCCCGGAGGGGGGGCGCCGTCTCCGGGGAGGTCCAGGCGGCGTCCTCCACCAGATAGAGGAAATTCACCATCTCCATGATCGAGGAGATCGCGGTGTTGAAGTGGAACCGGTCCTCGACGTCCCTGGTCACTTTCCGGAGCGTCCCGTGGGTCACGCGGCGGATTTCCCGGACCGCGTCGGTCTCGTTCCAGGCGGCACCTGCAGCCCGGAGCGCATCCTTTCGCTGCGCGACCAGGCGGTATACCCGCCCCAGGAACCGGTAGGCTCCCTCCACCCCGGCCTCGCTCCAGTCCAGATCCTTCTCCGGCGGGGAGGCGAACAGGGAAAAGAGCCGCGCGGTGTCCGCCCCGTACTTCGCCACGAGGGTGGAGGGCTCGACCACGTTGCGCTTCGACTTGGACATCTTCATCGAGCGCCCCATATCGACCGGCTCGCCGCACTGCCGGCAGCGCCACTCCCCGTCGACCTCCTCCGGGTAGCGCCACCCGTGCTTCGGGCACTCCATCGTCTGCATGCAGACCATCCCCTGCGAAAGGAGCCGGGCGAACGGCTCGTTCCCCGGAGCCAGCCCCCGATCCCGAAGGTACTTGTGGAAGAAGCGGGCGTAGATCAGGTGCATGCAGGCATGCTCCACCCCGCCCACATACTGGTCGACCGGCATGAAGCGCCGCATCTTCTCCGGGTCGAGCGGCTCCCGCTCGTTCCCCGGGTCGATGAACCGGAGGAAGTACCAGCTCGACTCGAAGAAGGTGTCGAAGGTGTCGGTCTCCCTGCGCGCCTTCTTCCCGCAGGCGGGGCAGGGAACCCGGACCCACTCCTCGGCCAGCGCCAGCGGATTTCCCTTCTCCCGGGAATAGGGGAGATCCTCCGGCAGGACCACCGGCAGATCCTTTTCCGGCACCGGGACCAGGCCGCAGGCCTCGCAGTGGATGACCGGGATGGGGCAGCCCCAGTAGCGCTGGCGGCTGATCCCCCAGTCGCGCAGGCGGTACTGCACCCTCCCCTTCCCGATCCCCCGCTCCTCGAAGAGGGCGATCACCTTCCGCTTGCCTTCCTCGTTCGGCGTCCCGGTGAAGGGGCCCGACTCCACCATGACCCCGGGTCCCTCGTAGGCGGCCGTCATCGTTTCCGGGGAAAGATCCTCCCCCTCCGGCCGGATGACCACCCTGACCGGAAGCCCGTACTTGCGGGCGAATTCGAAATCCCGCTGGTCGTGCGCCGGGACCGCCATCACCGCCCCCGTCCCGTACTCGTAGAGCACGAAGTTCGCGGTGTAGACCGGGATCCTTTCCCCCGACGCCGGGTTGAGGCAGTAGCCGCCGGTGAAGATCCCCTCCTTCTCCATCTCCTCGCTCGACCGGGAGGCGAGGTCCTGCCGGGAGACCCGCTCGACGAACTCCCGGACCTGCGCCTCGCGCCCCGCCTTCCGGGCGAACTCGAGCACGAGCGGATGCTCCGGGGCCATGCTCATGAAGGTGGCCCCGTAGATCGTGTCGGGACGGGTCGTGAACACGGTGATCGCTCCGCCGCCGTCCGCCAGGGGAAAGGAGAGCTCCGCCCCCTCGCTCTTCCCGATCCAGTTCCGCTGCATCTCCAGGATGTTGTCCGGCCACCCCCCGCGAAGCTCCTCGTGCCCAGAGAGAAGCTCCTCGGCGTACTGCGTGATCCGGAGGAACCACTGTTCGAGCTCCCGCTGGGTCACCGGCGTCTGGTCGTGGATGAAGCAGGTCCCGTCCCGGTTCACCTGCTCGTTCGCCAGAACGGTCTGGCATTCGTCGCACCAGTTCAGCCGGGCCCGCTTCCGGTAGGCGAGCCCGTCCTCCAGCATCCACAGGAAGAAGAGCTGCTCCCACCGGTAATACCCCGGGGAGCAGGTGGAGAACTCCCGGTCCCAGTCGTAGGAGATCCCCAGCTCCTTGAGCTGCTCCCGCATGACCCGGATATTCTCCCGGGTCCAGGCGGCCGGGTGGGTCCCGTGGCGGTGCGCGGCGTTCTCCGCGGGAAGCCCGAAGGCGTCCCAGCCGATCGGGTGGAGGACCTGGAACCCCCGCATCCGCCGGAAGCGGGCGATCAGGTCCCCGATCGTGTAGACCCGGACATGCCCCATGTGGATCCGGCCGGAGGGATAGGGGAACATCTCGAGGCAGTAGAATTTCGGGGCGGACAGCTCGTCGGGGCACCGGAACACCCCCGCCTCCTCCCACCGCTTCTGCCACTTCCCCCCGATCTTCTCCGGGTGATACTTCACGGGCTCCCTTTCCGGTTCGTGATTTCGCAGATCCGGTCGAGGATGCCGTTCAGGAAGGCCCCCGACTCCCCGGACCCGAACTTCTTTCCCAGCTCCACCGCCTCGTTGATCGCCACCGCGAAGGGGACGTCGGGCGAGTGGAGAATCTCGAAGGCCCCCAGCCTCAGGATGTTCCGGTCGACGAAGGTCATCCGGTCGATCCGCCAGTTTTCCGCCGCTTTCCCGATCAGCTCGTCGATCTGCTCCCGGTGCTCCCAGACGCCGGCGAGGGCCTCCCGGTAGTATTCCGGGTCGGGCGGCTCCCCCGCGAACAGACCAAAAAGGGGGATGGCCTTCTCCGGGCCAACCCCCAGGACATCCATCATGAAGAGCGTTTGAAAGACCTTTTCCCGAGACGCCCGCCGCACTCCCGTCCGCTCCCGCCCCTCCGCGGCTACATCTGGCGCAGCAGCCGGGCCATCTCGATGGCCGTCACGGCCGCCTCGAACCCCTTGTTCCCGGACTTGGTCCCGGCCCGCTCGATCGCCTGCTCGATCGTGTCTGTCGTGAGGACCCCGAAGGCCACCGGCACCCCGGAATCGAGCGTCACCTGCGCGACCCCCTTGGTGACCTCCGCGCTCAGGTACTCGAAGTGGGGGGTCCCCCCCCGGATCAGGGCCCCCAGCGCGATCACGGCGTCGACCTTGCCCGCCGCCGCCTTCCGTACCGCGAGCGGCAGCTCGAACGACCCCGGAACCCTCACGAGGGAGATGTCCTTCTCCTGGACTCCGTGCCTCCGCAGGGCGTCCAGCGCCCCCTCGACGAGCCGGTCCGTGATGAAGCCGTTGAACCGTGAAACCACGACCGCCACCTTGAGCCCCTGTCCCTGCAGGTCTCCCTCTATCGTCCTCACCGTCTCCCTCCTCAGTCGACTTCCAGGATGTGGCCCAGTTTCGCCTTCTTGGTCTTGAGGTACTCGATGTTGTCGCGGGTCGGGGGGATCTCCACCGGCACCCGCTCGACCACCCGGAGCCCGTACCCCTCCAGGCCGATGATCTTCTTCGGGTTGTTCGTCAGCAGGCGGATCTCCCGGACCCCCAGGTCCACGAGGATCTGCGCCCCCACGCCGTAGTCCCGCAGATCCGGCTTGAAGCCGAGCTTCTGGTTCGCCTCGACGGTGTCGAAGCCCTCGTCCTGGAGCCGGTAGGCGCGGATCTTGTTCTCCAGCCCGATCCCCCGCCCCTCCTGCCGCATGTAGAGGAAGATCCCCACCCCTTCCGTCTCGATCCTCGTCAGCGCGATGTGGAGCTGCTCGCCGCAGTCGCACCGGAGCGACCCGAACACGTCGCCGGTCAGGCACTCGGAGTGAACCCGCACGAGGACCGGCCGGTCGGGCTGGATCTCCCCCTTGACCAGGGCGACATGCGTTTCCCCGTTCAGCGTGTTCCGGTAGGCGATCGCCCGGAACTCGTACCCTCCCTGGACCGGCAGCCGCGTCTCCCCCACCCGGGTGACCAGCCGCTCCGTCCGCATCCGGTATTCCACGAGGTCCCGGATCGAGGCGATCCGCAGCCGGTGCTCCTGCGCGAAGATCTCGAGGTCGGGCATCCTCGCCATCGTCCCGTCCTCGTTCATGATCTCGCAGATCACGCCGGCGGGGGTCAGCCCCGCCAGCCGCGCCAGGTCGACCGACCCCTCGGTCTGCCCGGTCCGGACCAGCACCCCTCCCTTTCGCGCGACGATCGGAAAGACGTGGCCGGGGCGCACCAGGTCCTCCGGACGCGTCTTCTCCGCGATCACGGCCCGGATCGTCGTCGCCCGGTCGTGGGCCGAGATCCCGGTGGTCACCCCCTTGCGCGCCTCGATCGACACGGTGAAGGCGGTTCCGTAGGGGGAGGAGTTCTCGTGCACCATCTGGGGGAGCTGGAGCTGCCTCGCCCTCTCCTCGGTGATGCTCAGGCAGACAAGCCCCCGCCCGTACCGGGTCATGAAGTTGATCGCCTCGGGAGCGATGTGCTCCGCCGCGATCATCAGATCGCCCTCGTTCTCCCGGTCCTCGTCGTCGACGAGGATGATCATCCTCCCCGCGCGGATCTCTCCGAGCGCTTCCTCGATGGCCGCCAGCGGCATGCTCCTCTTCCCTTTCCTACGCGAATCCATGTTTTTTCAGGAAATCCCTGGACACGCCGTCCCCAAGGCCCTCGAGAAACCGCAGGACATATTTCCCGACGATGTCGGTTTCCACGTTGACCGGACCCCCGGGGCGCATGCCCCCCCATGTCGTCCGCCCCAGAGTCAGGGGAATCAGGGCGACCTCGAACCCGTCCGTTCGGACGGAACTGACCGTGAGGCTGACGCCGTCCACGGCCACCGCGCCTTTGTATACCACGAATTTCATTATAGAAGGATCGGCCTGGATATGGAATACCCGCGAATCGCCCTCAAGGCGGATTTCGCGCACCGTTCCGGTCCCGTCGACATGGCCGTAGACCAGGTGCCCGTCCAGCCGGGCGGAAAGGGAGAGCGACCGCTCGAGGTTCACCCGGGTACCGGTCCGGTACGTGCCGAAGGTCGTGCGGGAGAGGGTCTCCGCGGAGAGATTCGCGGTGAACTCCTTCCCCTCCTTCCCGGTCACCGTGATGCAGGCGCCGGATACGGCGACGGAGTCCCCGATCCGGACCTCGGAAAGGGGAAGCGCCGTCGCCACCCGCAGCAGGGCTCCTCCCGCCCGCCGGGTCAGGGATACGACGGTGCCCACATCCTCCACGATCCCCGAGAACATCTATCCTCCGACCTTTCTCGCCCGTTTCCGGGCCGTTGCGCCTTTCGGACGCCTCGCAGGCTCCGCCGTGATCATGAGGTCCTCCCCCACCCGGCGCACCGATGTAAACGAGAGCCGCTTCCCCTTCCCTGGAGCGGCGGCGGCGAAACCGGCGAGCGACCGGACCCCTTCCCCCAACAGCAGGGGGGCGACGAAGAGGACGAACCGGTCCACGGCGCCGGCCGACACGAGCCATCCGGCCGTCTCCCCCCCACCTTCCACCAACAACGAGGTTATCCCTTCCCGCCCCAGCGCCGCAAGGAAAACCCCCGCGCCGACGCGCCCGTTGCGGGAAGGAAGCAGGAGCACCCGCGCGCCGCCCTCCCGCAGGCGGTCGACCGACCGCGCGGGAACCCCCTTGGGGCATACGAAGAGGGTGCCTCTCCCCCGTTCCCGCATCATCCGGCTCCGCGCCGCGCCGGAAAGATCCGAGGTCAGCACCACCCGCACCGGGTCCCGGGCCCCCGGCACCCGGGCGGTCAGCAGCGGGTCGTCCGCCCGGAAGGTCTTTCCCCCGACCAGGACGGCGTCGCTCTTGGCCCGCATCCGGTGGACCATCCTCCTCGCCTTTTCCCCCGTGATCCAGCGGGAGCCCCCCGACGCGGCGGCGATCTGCCCGTCCAGGGAAAGGGCAAGCTTCAGCGTCACGAAGGGGCGGCCGGCGACGATCCAGCGACAGAAGGGCTCGTTCAGGAAGCGCGCCTCGCGCTCGAGCAATCCGGAGTGGACGAGGATCCCGGCCTTCCGAAGCCCTCGGAACCCCTTCCCCCGCACGAGCGGGTTCGGGTCCTCCATCGCCGAGGCGACCCTCCGGATCCCGGCCGCCGCGATCGCCTCCGTGCAGGGGCCGGTTCTCCCGGTGTGGGCGCACGGCTCGAGGGTGACGTACAGGTCGGCCCCGCGGGCCCGGCGTCCGGCGTCGCGGATCGCCTCGATCTCCGCGTGGGGCATCCCGGCGGACCGGTGGTATCCCGATCCCACGACCTTCCCTCCGCCCACGAGGACGGCCCCGACGGCGGGGTTCGGCGAAGTCCGGGGGATCCCCTTCCGGGCCAGCCGGAGGGCGAGCCGCATGAACTCGGGGCGTGGGAAATCCATCCGGCTACGGCTTCGGCGGGCGTTCGGGAGACTCCGAGATCAGCGTCTTGATCTCCTCCACGAACTGACTGATGTCCTTGAACTGGCGGTAGACGGAGGCGAACCGGACGTAGGCCACGTCGTCGAGCGAGAGGAGCGCCGCCATCACCCGCTCCCCGATCTGGATCGAGGAGATCTCCTTTTCCCCGGAGGCCTGGAATCCGGCCTCCAGTCCATCCACCACCCGCTCGATCGTGGCGTAGCTCACCGGCCGCTTCTCGCAGGCCTTCAGGATCCCCGAGAGGATCTTCTGCCGGTCGAAGGGCTCCCGCCGGCCGTCCCGCTTCACGACCAGCGGACGCTCCTCCTCGATCCGCTCGTAGGTGGTGAACCTCCGCTGGCAGGAGAGGCACTCCCGCCGCCTCCGGATCACGTCCCCCTCCTTGCCCACCCGGGAGTCGACCACCTTGTTGTCCGCGTGGCCGCACCGGGGGCACTTCACGGGGAGCTCCTCTCCACCCGGACGAGGTCGAGGCCGACCTCGGAGAGCATCTGCTCGGTGAGCGTGTCGCAGTAGCCGTCGAGGTAGTAGATCTTCCGGACCCCGGAGTTGATCAGCATCTTCGCGCAGATGATGCAGGGAAGGTTCGTGCAGTAGAGGACCGCCCCCTTCGTGGACACCCCGTGGAGCGCGGCCTGGATGATGGCGTTCTGCTCGGCGTGCAGCCCCCGGCAGAGCTCGTGCCGCTCCCCGGAGGGAACGCCCAGCTTCTCCCGGAGACAGCCGGTCTCCTCGCAGTGGGTGACGCCGGAGGGGACGCCGTTGTACCCGGTGGCCAGCAGCCGCTTGTCCCGGACCAGCACCGCGCCGACCGCGCGTCGAAGGCAGGAGGAGCGCAGGGAGGCGAGCCTCGCCATCTCCATGAAGTAGGTGTCCCAGTCGGGGCGGACCCGGGGACCCGTCTGCATCGTTCTACCTCCCGGCGGGGGAAGCCAGCCGTTCCGGGTAGAGCGGGAACCGCTCGCAGAGCGTCCGGACCTCGGAGGCGACCCGCTTCTCCGTCGCGGCGTCCCCGGGGGAGGAGAGGATCTCCGCGATCATCGCGCCGATCCGCTCCATCTCCGGCTCCTTCATCCCGCGGGTGGTCACCGCGGGGGTGCCGATCCGGACCCCGCTCGTGATGAAGGGGCTCCTCGTCTCGAAGGGGACGGTGTTCTTGTTCACCGTGATCCCGACCCGCTCCAGCGCCTCCTCCCCCTCTTTTCCGGTCAGCGGGGTTTCTTTCAGGTTCACCAGCATCAGGTGGTTGTCGGTCCCGCCGGAGACCAGCCGGAACCCCCGGGCCGCGATCGCCCGGGCCATCGCCGCGGCGTTCGCGAGGATCTGCCTCTGGTACTCCCGGAACTCCGGCGTCATCGCCTCCTTCAGCGCCACCGCCTTGGCGGCGATGACATGCATGAGCGGTCCGCCCTGGATCCCCGGAAAGATCGAGGAGTTGAGCTTCTTCGCCATCTCCTCCCGGCAGAGGATCATCCCGGCCCGGGGACCCCGCAGCGTCTTGTGCGTCGTGGTGGTGACGAACTCGCAGTAGGGAACCGGGTTCGGGTGCAGCCCGACCGCCACCAGCCCCGCCACGTGGGCGATGTCGGCCATCACCATCGCGCCGGACTCGTCGGCGATCTCCCGGAAGGGCTTGAAGTCGATGATCCTCGGGTAGGCGGAGGCTCCCACGACGATCAGCTTCGGGCGGTGCTTGAGCGCGAGTTCCCGGACCTGGTCGAAATCGATCCTCTCGGTGTCCGGCCGGACCCCGTAGGCCACCACCTGGAAAAGCTTCCCGGAGAAGTTCACCGGGCTGCCGTGGGTCAGGTGCCCCCCGTGGGAGAGGTTCATCCCCAGCATCGTGTCGCCGGGGCTCATCACGGAGAGGTAGACCGCCATGTTCGCCTGGGAGCCGGAGTGGGGCTGGACGTTCGCATGCTCGGCCCCGAAGATCTGCTTCGCCCGCTCGATCGCCAGCGACTCGGCCCGGTCGACGAACTCGCAGCCGCCGTAGTACCGCTTCCCGGGGTACCCCTCGGCATACTTGTTCGTCAGCACGGAGCCGGTGGCCTCCAGCACCGCCTCGCTCACGAAGTTCTCGGAGGCGATCAGCTCCAGCGTGTGGGCCTGGCGCTCCGTCTCCTTCCGGATCGCCTCGTAGATCTCGGGATCGACCGCCTTCAGGTGGGACATCCGATGGCTCCTTCCACGGCCGGCGCTCCCCGGCGTTGCTCTATGCTGCGGATCTTGGAAAGCCGACCCTCGTGGCGCCCCCCGTCGAACGTCTCAGAAAGAAACAGGCGGAGCCGCGACAGGACCTCCTCGGGCCGCATGGTCCTCGCCCCGAAGACCACCACGTTCGCGTCGTTGTGCCGGCGCGCATACCGGGCGGTCGTGTCGTCGTAGAGGAGGGCGGCTCGCACCCCGGGGACCTTGTTCGCGGCGATCGACATCCCGACCCCGGTTCCGCAGACCAGGATTCCCAGCCGGACCGCCCCCGAGGCGACCCGCTCCGCGACCGCCTCCCCGTAATCCGGGTAGTCCACGGCGCACCCGTCTCCGGGACCCAGGTCCTCGACCGGGTAGCCCGACTCCGCCAGCTCCCGCAGGATCCCCGCCTTCATCTCCACCCCCGCATGGTCGGAGGCTACGGCGACGGGGTAGAGGTCCTTCGTCATGCGGCTACCCGGAAAACCGCCCGAAGAGAAGGCAGGAGTTCGTGCCGCCGAACCCGAAGGAGTTCGACAGGGCGTACCGGATCTCCTTCCTCCGGGCCGCGTTGGGAACGTAGTCCAGGTCGCACTCCGGATCGGGCGTGGTGTAGTTGATCGTGGGAGGGATCACCCCGTCGCGCAGCGCGAGCACGCAGAAGGCCCCCTCGATCGCGCCGGCGGCCCCCAGCAGGTGTCCCGTCATCGACTTCGTGGAGCTCACCATGAGGTTTCGCGCACGCTCCCCGAACACCGTCTTGATCGCCATCGTCTCGAACTGGTCGTTGTACGGAGTGGAGGTGCCGTGGGCGTTGATATACTCGACCTCCTCCGCCCTCACCCGCGCATCCTCGAGCGCCGCCCGCATGCACCGGACGGCCCCCTCCCCGCCCGGCGGCGGGGCCGTGACATGGTGCGCGTCCCCCGAGGCACCGTAGCCGGAGAGCTCGGCGTAGATCTTCGCCCCCCGTTTCCGGGCGAACTCGAGCTCCTCCAGGATCAGGATCGCCGCCCCCTCCCCCATGACGAAGCCGTCCCGGTCCTTGTCGAAGGGACGCGAGGCCTTCTCCGGCTCGCCGTTGCGGGAGGAAAGGGCCTTCATGGCGCAGAACCCCCCCAGCCCCATCGGAGTGATCGTCGCCTCGGATCCTCCGGCGATCACCACGTCGCAGACCCCCCGCCGGATCGTCATGAGCGCCTCCCCGACGGCATGGCTGGAGGCGGCGCAGGCGGTGGTGGTCGTGATGTTCGGCCCCTTGGCGCCGTACCTGATCGCGATGTGCCCAGGGGCAAGGTTGGAGATCAGCATCGGGATGAAGAAGGGGCTGATTTTTCGCACCCCCTCCTCGAGGTAGGCCTGGTGGTACCGCTCGAGCGTCGAGAGCCCGCCGAGACCGCTTCCCATGAAGACGCCGGCCCTGGGAGCCAGCTCCCCGTCGATGGAAAGCCCGGCGTCCTCCATGGCCAGATGCGCGGACGCCATCGCCAGGTGGATGAAGCGATCCATCCGCTTGATCTCCTTGCGGTCGACGAAGTCCTCGGGGACGAACCCCTTGATCTCCGCGGCGATCGTGGTCGGGAACTGCGAGGCGTCGAACCTCGTGATCGGACCGACCCCCGATTTCCCGGCGAGGATCGCCTCCCACGTCGGCCCCGTGCCGACGCCCAGCGGCGTGACCATTCCCAACCCCGTGACGACAACCCTGCGCATCCGCAACCTCCGTGCAGCCCGACCGGCGTTCCTTTCCTCCGCCGGCAGCGCTATTTCGCGTGCGTCTTGATGTACTCCACCACGTCCTTGACCGTCTTGATCTTCTCGGCTTCCTCGTCCGGGATCTCGATGCCGAACTCGTCCTCCATCGCCATCACCAGCTCCACGATGTCGAGAGAATCGGCCCCGAGGTCGTCGATGAACGACGACTCGCTCTTCACCTCGGCCTCGTCCTTCCCCAGCTGCTCCGCCACGATCTCCTTCACCCGCTTTTCGACCGACATCGCTCTTCCTCCCTCTTCGTGTAGTATACCCTCACATGTAGAGTCCGCCGTTGATCCCGATCACCTGGCCCGTGACGTACCCCGCCTCCTCGGAGGCCAGGAAGGCCACCAGGCCGGCCACTTCCCCGGGGGCGCCGAACCGCCCCAGTGGGATCTGCTCCAGGAACACCTTCCTCGCCGCCTCCGGAAGACCCTCCGTCATGTCGGTCGTGATGAACCCCGGGGTGATCGCGTTCACCGTGATCCCCCGGGAGGCCAGCTCCCGCGCCAGCGACTTGGAAAAACCGATCAGCCCGGCCTTCGTCGCGGAATAGATCGACTGCCCCGCGTTCCCCATCTCCCCCACGACGGAGCTCACGATGACGATCCTTCCCCCCTTCTGCCGGACCATCTGCCGGGAGACCGCCTTCGTGACGAGAAAGGTCCCCTTCAGGTTGATCCGGACCACCTCGTCGAAGTCGGCCTCCGTGAGGCGCATCAGGAGGTTGTCCCGGGTGATCCCGGCATTGTTCACCAGGATGTCGATCCGGCCCCGCTCCACGAGGATCCTTTTGACCGCCCCGTCGACCTGTCCGGCATCCCCCACGTCGAACCGCTCCAGCGACCCGGTTCCCCCGGCCTGTTCGATCCCCCCGAGAACCTCCCGGGCCGCATCCTCCCGGCTCGCGAAGTTGAGAACGACGTGGGCTCCCTCCGCGGCCAGCCGTTCGGCGACCGCACGACCGATTCCGCGCGACGCGCCGGTCACCAGCGCAACCTTGCCGGAAAGTCCCATCCCGTTCCCCCTTTCCGATGGTTCTACCCCTGCCGTGCCGGAACCTACAAGAGAAAAAAACCGCCCGCCAGCGCGCGGACGGCCTCCAGTTCCTGAGGCGCGCAGAAGGCGGCCGCCGGGGCCTCCCGGTCGATCCGTCTAAGCAGCCCCGAGAGGACCTTCCCCGGGCCGACCTCCAGGAAGGCCTTCGCCCCCATCGCGCGCATCCGGCGGACGCATTCCTCCCAGCGGACGGGGGAGACGATCTGGCGCACCAGGATCCCGGCCGCCTCCCGCTCCGAGGGGTAGGAGGATCCGCTGGCGTTCGCGACGACCGGGAACCGAAGCGCGCTCCAGGATATCGCGGCCAGCTCCGGGGAGAGACGGTCGGCCGCCGGCTTCATGAGGGAGCAGTGGAACGGGGCGCTCACCGGGAGGAGCACGGCCCGCTTCGCCCCGGCGGCCCTGGCCGCCTGGCAGGCGGCGGCCACCCCTTCCGCGCTTCCGGAGATCACGATCTGATCTCCCCCGTTCAGGTTCGCCGGCTCGACCACCCCGTGGGCGGACGACTCCCGGCAGACCGTCTCGACCGCCTCCAGCGACAGCCCCATCAGCGCCGCCATCGCCCCCCTCCCGACCGGCACCGCCCCCTGCATGTACCGCCCCCGGTTCCGAAGGATCCGCACCCCTTCCGCGAGCGGCATCGCCCCCGAGGCGACCAGCGCGGAGTATTCGCCCAGCGAGTGGCCGGCGGCGCAGAGCGGCTCGATCCCGGCCTCCCGCTCGAGCACCCGGAAGGCGGCGACGCTCACCGTGAAGATGCAGGGCTGGGTGTTCTCCGTGAGGCGCAGCTCCTCCTCCGTGCCCCGGAAGCAGAGCGCCGCGATATCCTGCCCCAGCGCGGCGGAGGCCTCCTCGAAGACCTGCCGGGCGGCCGGGTAGGCGTCGTGCAGCTCCTTACCCATTCCCGGGAACTGGGAGGCCTGGCCGGGGAAGAGCAGTCCGATGGCGGGGCGGTCGCCCATGCGCGATATCCTTTTGTTCTCCGAAGCCCTGTTCCTACATCCGCACGAGGGCGGAGCCCCAGGTGAGTCCTCCGCCGAACGCGGCCATCAGGAGAAGGTCTCCCTCGCGGAGCCGTCCCTGCTGCTTTGCCTCCGCCAGCGCGATCGGGATCGAGGCGGCCGAGGTGTTCCCGTACTCCGACACGTTCACGAACACCTTCTCCTCGGAGATGCCGAGGCGCTTCGCGACGCCGTCCAAGATCCGCTTGTTCGCCTGGTGCGGCACGAACAGGGAGACCTCCGATATGTCCACGCCGTTGTGACGCAGCGCCTCCTGGGAAACCTCCACCAGCCGCGTCACCGCGTGCTTGTAGACTTCGTTCCCCGACATCCGGATGGCGTGCATCCACTTCTCATCGACCTCCGGCGAGTACGGGTGCACCGTCCCCCCACCGGGGGCGTGGATCAGCTCCCAGAGAGTTCCGTCGGAGTGGAGATGGCAGGAGAGGATCCCCTCGCCGTCCGGACATTCCGAGAGAACGACCGCCCCCGCGCCGTCGCCGAAGAGGATGCAGGTACCCCGGTCCGTGTAGTCGGTGACCGTAGACAGGATTTCGCCGCCCACGACGAGCCCCGTCTTCCCCTGACCCGCCCGGATCAGCGCATCGCCCGTGGTGAGCGCGTAGAGGAATCCCGAGCAGGCGGCGTTCAGGTCGACCGCGAAGGCCTTCCGTGCGCCGATCTTCATCTGCGTGAAACAGGCAACCGAGGGGAGCGGCATGTCCGGCGTGCAGGTTCCCACCAGGATGAAATCGAGCTCCTCCGCCCCGACCCCCGCGTCCTCGAGCGCATGGCGCGCCGCCTCCACGCAGAGGTCCGACGTCGCCGCGCCCGGCTCCGCGATCCGGCGGACCTTGATCCCCGTCCGCTCGATGATCCAGCTGTCGGACGTGTCGATGATCTTCTCGAGGTCTTCGTTCGTCAGTTTTTTCGGCGGGGCGTGCATCCCCACCCCGATGATCTTCGATCCCACGATTTCCCCCCCCTGCCCGGCTCAGCCTACCTGTTCGTGCCCGTTCCCGGCGATCGAACGGGCGATCTCCTCCTCCACTCCGAAGGTGTGCATCGACCCCGCGCCCCGGATCGCGTTCTTCATCGCCCGGGCGTCCGAGGAGCCGTGGCAGACCACCACCCCGCCGCGGACTCCCAGCAGCGGTGCCCCTCCATGCTCGGCATAGTCGAGCCGGTCGCGCACCCCCCGGATGGCCTTCCCGGCGAGCAGGGCGCCGACTTTCGCGAGCGGAGACTTCAGGATCTCCTCCTTCAGGAAATGGCCCAGGGCGACCGCCATCCCCTCCATCGTCTTCAGGGCGACGTTCCCCACGAACCCGTCGCAGACGAAGACGTCGGCCCGGTCGGCGAAAAAGTCGCGCCCCTCGACATTCCCCACGTACGAGAGCCCGGTCTTCCGGAACAGGACCGAGGTCTCGCGGGTGAGGTCGGTCCCCTTCGAATCCTCCTCGCCGATGCTCAGCAGGCCGACCCTGGGCCTCTGGATCCCCAGGATCTTCCTCGCATAGGTCTCCCCCATGCAGCCGAACTGGACCAGGGTCGCCGGCTTGCAGTCGACGTTCGCCCCGGCGTCGATCAGGACGATCGGACCGGTCGGCGTGGGGATCGTCGCCGCGAGCCCCGGGCGGTCGACCCCCCGGATCTTCTTCAGCACCACCAGCGCCGCCCCCATGACGGCGCCGGTGTTCCCGGCACTCAGGAACGAGGCCGCCTTCCCCTCCGCCACCAGGTTCAGCCCCACCCGGATCGAGGACTCCTTCTTCCTCCGGAGAGCAACCCCCGGGGCGTCATCCATCCCCACGACTTCCGGGGCGTGCACCAGCTCGATCCGCTCGTCCGTACTCCCCGCGGAGCGAAGCTCCTCCCGCACCTGCGCCTCCACGCCCACCAGCACGATACGGAGGTCGTACTCCCGCGCCGCCAGGACCGCTCCCCGGACCACCTCCCGGGGGGCGCGGTCCCCTCCCATGGCGTCCACCACGATTTTCATCGGATGCGGGAGCGGAAAACCGTCAGGCCTTGGCGATGACTTCCCGGCCGTTGTACGTTCCGCAATTCGGGCAGACCGCGTGGGGTCTCTTGACCTGCTTGCACTGTGAGCAGGTGCTCGTCGCGGGGTTGGCGAGCTTCTTGTGGGTCCTGCGCTTGTCCCGCCGGCACTTGGAGCCGCGTCGTCTCGGATTCGGCATTCTCTACTCCTTTTCCTGCAACAGGGTCTTCAGCACGTCGAATGGTTTCCGCCCGGGTTCCTCCGGGCAGTCGCACGGTTCCCGGTTCCGGTCCGCCCCGCAGCTGGGACACAGTCCCCGGCACTCCTCCCGGCAGAGAACCTTCGCCGGGATTGCGAGGACGACCTGTTCCCGGAAAATATCGTTCACCTCGATCCCGGCGCCGTCGTAGAACCCGAGATCGAGGTCGTCGGGCATGAGCTCCAGTTCCCCCGACCCCGCCGGGCCCCGGTCGCTCGGGACGAACCGGGTCCGGAACTCCCTCTCCATCCGCACCTTCACCGGCTCCGAGCACCGGTCGCAGGGGCACTCCCCCTCGGCCACGAAGGAGCCGTTCGTCTCCAGCTCCCTCCCCTCGAGCGAAAGGAAGAGGGTGGCCGAGAGAACCTTGCAGCCGGTCAGGGGGGACGAGTCCATCCCCTCGAGCAGATGCCCGACCCAGGCGTTTCCCCGCGTTCCGGGCACGTCCAGCCCTTCCCGGGGGATTTCGGTCACACGGATGTACAAAGACGCACTTCCCTAATAATTAAAACAAATACTATATGGAACCGCCTCCCGGCTGTCAATCGGGATTCCGTGCGGGATTCCGTGCGAACCACTCCGCCCCCGGGGGCCCCCGGGCCTGCGCCCGCGGCTCCGTCCGTCGTTTGTGGTATATCATGTCTCATGACGATCCGAAACCCCGCCGTGGCAGGGAGTTTTTATCCTAGATCGGCCCGGGAGCTGGACCGCGCCGTCCGGACCCTCACCGCCGACCTGCCGGAGAAGATCCCCGCCAAGGGGGTGGTCGCCCCCCACGCCGGCTACGTCTACTCGGGAGGGGTCGCGGGGGCCCTCTTCTCCTCGATCGAAATCCCCCTGCGCCACATCATCTTCTGCCCCAACCACACCGGCCGGGGGGCGGAGGCGGCGATCCATGGGCGGGGGGCCTGGAAGATGCCCTGGGGCGACGTCCCGATCGACGAGGGACTCGCCGACCGCCTGATCGAGGCTTCCCCCCTGCTTCGGGAGGACCCCTCGGCCCACCGGGACGAGCACTCGCTGGAGGTGCAGCTTCCCTTTCTCCGGAGGTTCCGGCCGGAGTTCTACTTCGTCCCGGTCGCGCTGGGCGACCTTTCCCCCTCCGATTGCCGGGCGCTGGGAGAATCGGCCGCGCGGGTCGTCGGGGAGGATCCGGAGCCGGTCCTGCTCATCGCCAGCTCCGACATGTCCCACTACGAGCCGGACCCGGTCGCCCGCGAAAAGGACAAAAAGGCGATCGACGCCATGCTTGCCCTGGACCCGGAGGCGCTCCTGCGCACGGTCCGCTCGGAGCGGATCTCGATGTGCGGCGCCATCCCCGCCGCCGTCGTCCTGTTCGCCTCCCTCGCCCTTGGCGCAACCTCCGCCCGTCTGGTACGATATGCCACTTCCGGCGACGTCAGCGGGGACCGCGGGCAGGTCGTGGGGTATGCCGGCCTGGCCTTCACGTAACGGAAACGCATTCCCCGCCCCCCGTCCGGACCGCAAACCACCGGAACGATGAGAGGTCCCATGCCGACCGTGGTCACCCGCTTCGCCCCCAGCCCCACCGGATACCTCCATATCGGGGGGGCCCGCACCGCCCTCTTCAACTGGCTCTTCGCGCGGCGCCACGGCGGGAAGTTCCTCCTGCGGATCGAGGACACCGACAAGGAACGGTCCACGCCGGAGATGGCGCAGGCGATCCTCGACGGGATGCGCTGGCTGGGCCTTTCCTGGGACGAGGGCCCCTTCTTCCAGACGGAGCGGATCGACCTCTACCGCCGCGAGGCGGACCGGCTGCTGGCCGAAGGGAAAGCCTACCGCTGCGTGTGCACGCCGGAGGAGCTCGACGCCCGCCGGGAAACCATGAAGGCCCGGGGGGAGAAGCCGCGGTACGACGGCCGGTGCCGGAACCTGCCTCCCGCGGAGGCGGCCGGGAAGACCCACGTGGTCCGGTTCCGGACCCCCCCCTCCGGAAAAACGATCGTCGACGACCTCCTGCGCGGGGAGGTGACCTACGACAACGCCGAGCTTGACGACCTGATCCTGCTCCGCTCGGACGGCTCGCCGACCTACAATTTCGTCGTGGTCGTGGACGACGCGGCGATGGGGATCACCCATGTGTTGCGAGGCGACGACCATCTGAACAACACCCCGAAGCAGATCCTGCTCTACGAAGCGCTCGGCCACCCGCTCCCGAAGTTCGGCCACTTTCCATTGATCTTCGGGATCGAGGGGGGAAAGATGTCGAAGCGGCAGGACGACGTCTCGGTGCAGTCCTACCGGGAGCGGGGATTTCTCCCCGAGGCGATGGTGAACTACCTGGTGCGGCTGGGATGGGGGCACGGGGACCAGGAGATCTTCTCGGTGGAGGAACTGCAACGGATCTTCTCCCTGGAGAGCGTCGGGAAATCCCCCTCCCGGTTCGACCCGGAGAAGCTGCTGCACCTTTCCGCCCACTACCTCAAGTCGGGCGATCCGCGGCGGCTGGCGGATCTGCTGGTCCCTTTCCTGCGTGCCCGGGGGATCGAGACGGAAAGTTCCCCCTGGCTGGCGAAGGCGGTCCGCACCTTCCAGGAGCGCGCGAAGACGCTGGCGGAGATGGCGGAGTCTTCCGAGTACTATTTCCGGGAGAAGGAGCCGGACCCGAAGGCGGCGGAAAAGTTCCTCACGAAGGAGGCGGCCGGACTCTTCGAGGAACTGGCAAACGCGTTCGCCCCCATGGCGGAATTTACCCCCGAGACCATTGAACCGATACTTCACCGTATAGCGGAAAAACGCCAGGAAAAGCTTGGGAAGATTGCTCAGCCACTTCGGGTGGCATTGACCGGGGGCACGGTGTCCCCCGGGATCTTCGAGGTGATGGATATCCTGGGAAAAGACGAGGTGATCCGCCGCCTCTCGGCGGCTTCCGACCGGATCGGGAAAGTGTCCTGAAGCTTTCTTCGGCTACTCCCGGCCCGGCTGCGCCGTCCCCGCCCTGTACCGGTCCTTCAGGCCGACGATCCGGTTGAAGACAGGAGCCCCGGGGCGCGAGTCGGTCTCGTCGGCGATGAAGTACCCGTGGCGCAGGAACTGGAAGCGTTCGCCGGGCAAGGCGTCCGCAAGCCCCGGCTCGAGCATGCAGCCCGTGAGGATCTCCACCGAGGCCGGGTTCAGGAAATCCCGGAAACCCCTCTCCTCCCCCGCGCTTTCCGGGTCCGCCTCGGTGAAGAGCCGGTCGTAGAGACGCACCTCGGCCCGAAGCGCATGCGCGGCCGAGACCCACTGGACGGCGGTGGTTTTTTTCCGCGGCCCCTTCGACGGCGCCCCGAGGGAGGCCGGGTCGTAGCTGCACCGAAGAGCGGCCACCTCCCCCGTGGCCGGGTCCTTTTCGACCGATTCGCAGCGGATGAAGTAGCCGTTGCGCAGCCGCACCTCCCCGCCCGGTTTGAGCCGGATCCAGTCGGCGGGGGGATCCTCGAGGAAATCGGTCCGTTCGATATGGATTACCCGTGAGAGCGGAACCTTCCTGGAGCCCTCCCGGTCGATGTCGCGGGGCCAGTATCCGGCCTCGAGCCACTCGACCTTCCCCTCCGGGTAGTTTCCGATCGTCACCTTGAGGGGGCGAAGGACCGCCATGACGCGGGGGGCGCGGGCGTTCAGGTCGTCCCGGATCGCGTCCTCCAGGATCTCCATGCTGACCCGGCTGTTCGCCTTGTCCACGCCGATCCGCTCCGCGAAGAGGCGGATCCCCTCCGGGGTGTACCCGCGCCGCCGCATCCCGGCGATCGTCGGCATCCTCGGATCGTCCCACCCCGTGACCAGACCCTCCTCCGCCAGCTGAAGCAGCTTGCGCTTGCTCATTACCGCGTAGTCGAGGTTCAGGCGGGCGAACTCGTACTGGTGGGGCCTCGGCTCGGCGAAGAGGCAGTCGAGCAGCCAGTCGTAGACCGCCCGGTTGTTCTCGAACTCCAGCGTGCAGTTCGAGTGGGTGATCCCCTCGATCGCGTCGGAGAGCGGGTGGGCGAAGTCGTACATCGGGTAGAGGCACCAGGAGTCGCCGGTGCGGTAGTGTGTGGCGTGCCGGATCCGGTAGAGGAGCGGGTCGCGCATCTTCATGTTGGCCGCCGACATGTCCACCCTGCCGCGCAGCACATGCGCCCCGTCGGGGAACTCCCCGGCCCGCATCCGGGCGAAGAGGTCGAGGTTCTCCTCCACGGTGCGGCCGCGGTACGGGCTTTCGGTCCCCGGCTCGGTGACGGTTCCCCGGTTCGCCCGGATCTCCTCCTCGCTCTGGCTGTCCACGTAGGCCTTGCCGTCCCGGATCAGCCGGACGGCGAATTCATAGAGCCGCCCGGAATAGTCGGAAGCGAAGAAGAGCTTGTCCTTCCAATCGAAACCGAGCCAGCGCACGTCGCGCTGAATCGACTCGACATACTTCACGTCCTCGGTTTCCGGGTTGGTGTCGTCGAACCGGAGGTGGCAGATCCCGCCGAACTCCTCCGCGATGCCGAAGTTCAGGCAGATCGACTTGGCGTGGCCGATGTGGAGGTAGCCGTTCGGCTCGGGGGGAAAGCGGGTCACGACCCGGCCGCCGTGGCGGCCGTCCCGCGTGTCCTGCCGGACGATTTCCCGGAGAAAATCCTTCCGGTCCGTTCCTTCCGGGGTCTGCATCCGTAAAGAAATAGCATGCCGCCGGGATCGAGTCAAAACGGGGCGTCCGTTGCGGAATCCCGCTTGACGGGAGGAGGCATGCTCGGCTATCCTGCCAGTTCCGTTGAGGAGTGGTGAAACGGCATCACGCCTGGCTCTGGACCAGGTTTTCCAGGTTCGAATCCTGGCTCCTCAGCCAGAAGGTCCCATCGTCTAGTGGACTAGGACACCGCCCTCTCACGGCGAAAACCCGGGTTCGAACCCCGGTGGGACCGCCAGGAATTACCACGGAGAATCGCAGACTTGCGGTTCTCCTTCTTTTTTGGCCGAATTCTGACGGGGTTACTCATACCATTACTCATACCGTTGACACTTCCTTCCACCAAGGATACCCTTCCTTGCCATGGCGCTCACATTCCATCCGGATGCCGGAACGCTCCTGGTCTGTGACTTCTCCGGTTTCAAGGCGCCCGAGATGGTAAAAACCCGGCCGGTAATCGTAATATCGGGAAGGCGGCGGAGGGTGGAGCTTGTCACGATCGTTCCGCTCAGCACTACCGCTCCCAATCCGGTCGAGGACCACCACCACCGCATGGATCCTCGGTCATTGCCGGGGCATTACGCCGACAGGCCCACGTGGGCGAAATGCGACATGATGGCGACGGTTGCCACTTGCCGTCTGGATCGGATAAAGATAAAAGGCACCGATGGGAAGTAATAGGAACATAAGCTTGCGATAGAGCGCCAGTTCCCGGCGGGAGGTCCGTGATCCGATGGACAAGGTTGGCCGAAACGATCCGTGCCCGTGCGGCAGCGGGCTGAAATACAAGAAATGCTGCATCGAAAAAGACCGGGCGGCCGTGTCGCTTTCGGGCGACGAACACGCGGCCGTCGCCGCCGCGATCGCGTGGCTGAAAACGCATTACGATGAGGAAGTGGACGACGCGATCGTCGAAACCTACCTTGGCGGCTTCGACCAGGAGGAACTCGATATTATCCACGCCCTCCCGCCCGGCCCGAAAGGAATGCTGGATATCAACATCGGGGAGTGGCTCGTTGCTGATGCCATTCTCGACGTCGAAGGCAAACGCGTCCGCGCCGTCGATCTTGCCCTGGGGCCAGGTGGCCCGTTGTTGCCCGCACAAGGGAGGGAGTGGCTGAAGGCGATTGGCGAGAACCCGCTGAGCCTTTATGAAGTTCAGCATTTGACGCCGGGTGAAGGACTCGATATCAAGGACTTGCTTCGAATCGACGCGCCGGTTGTGAAGGTGACCGAGCGAACTGCCTCCAAGAGCCTGGTCAAGTGGGACATCTTCGGAGCGCGGATTGCCCGCCGGCCCGACGGCTACGTCTTGACCGGCGCCATCTATCCCCTGGACCGCCGTCGACCGCTCGAGTGCCGGGAAGAGATCCTCGACGAATTGGCGCGCGAGAAAACCGTCGACGACGAAATCTACCGCGAAGTCGTCGGCACGACCATCGCCGACTACTGGCTGGAGCAGTACACGGAGGTGCCGCAGTTCCCTCAGGTCGTGCATGCATCGACGGGGGATCCTGTCTCGCTCACCGTCGACCATTTCACCGTAACCGACTGGGATGCACTCACCGCCGTTCTCTCCGCACAGCCGGATGTGGACGGCGACATCGACGAAGGTTGGATTCGGTTCGAGCCCATGAAAGACCAGATGCGCCGCTCCCGGGCATCCTTGACGAAGAAGTCTTCGGATACCCTCGAAGTCTTCTGCCCCACGCTCAAACTCGCCGACGGGGCGCGCCGATGGCTGGAGAAGATCGCGGGAACGGCCATCCGATTCAAGGCGCGTGAGATTGTGGACCCCATGTCGCCCAAGGCAATGGCGGCGGCAAAAAAATCACCAAGGGAGGAGATTCCTCCCGAATTGAAAGCCCAAGTAGAGCGGGAATTCTTAAGACGCCACTACGAACGGTGGCCCGACGAGCCTGTGCCGGCGCTCGGCGGGAAAACTCCGAAGGCCGCGGTCCGGACGAAGAAGGGGCGACAGGCGGTGATCGATCTGCTCAAGGATTTCGAGCTCCATGAGGCGAGAAAGGCGCGGGGAGGGGGCGGAGAACCCTTCGACTTCGGATTCCTGTGGGAACGGTTGGGGTTGGAAAAAGAGTAGCGTCGGCTGCGGAGATTATGGGCCTTATTCTCCGCATTTTCTGCGGTTCTGTGCTGATCCGGTCTTTGAACCAGATAATGAGGTTGCCCATGCGGAGAATATCGGCTATAATCTCCGCATGTGGTGCGGTGAATGAACAACTATATCTACGATTTGCCGGACTGGCCTCGATTCCGTTGGAACCAGGAAGCCATCTTCCCACGACTTACCGCGGTCCGCCACAAACAGGATCGGCTGATCGGAAGGATGCAGGCACTGGGATTTACTCTCCGGAAAGAAGCCGAGTTGCGTACGCTGACGCTGGAAGTCCTTAAGTCCAGCGAAATCGAAGGGGAGATCCTGGACAAGGATCAGGTGCGTTCCTCCGTCGCCCGGCGGCTGGGCGTGGACATCGGCGCCTTGACGCCGGAAGACAGGAAGGTCGAGGGTGTGGTCGAGATGGTGCTTGACGCCACGCGTAACTACGACAAGCCTCTGACCCGGGAAAGACTGTTCGGTTGGCACGCGTCGCTGTTTCCGACCGGCTACAGCGGCCTCAGGAAGATCAACGCCGGCACCTGGCGGGATGCTTCCATGGAGGTCGTCTCCGGACCGCTCGGCCACGAACGCGTACATTTCGAGGGGCCGCCTGCCGACCGGATCGAGCGAGAAATGACGGCCTTCCTCGATTGGTTCAACGGAGGCGACGGGACGGATCTTGTGCTGCGCGCGTGCATCGCGCACCTGTGGTTCGTGACCATACACCCCTTCGACGACGGCAACGGGCGCATCGCCCGAGCTATCGCAGACATGACGCTTGCCCGCTCGGAGCAAAGCCCACAGAGGTTCTACAGCATGTCGGCCCAGATGCGGCAGGAACGGAACGCCTACTACGGGGGGTTGGAACAGACGCAGAAGGGAACGCTTGACATCACGGAGCGCCTGGACTGGTTCCTGGGGTGCCTGGAACGCTCCTTCGACGAAGCGGAGAGAACGCTTGCCGAGGTGTTCCGGAAGGCCCGTTTCTGGGGCTCCCATGGCGGAGCATCGTTCAACGAGCGGCAAAACTTGATGCTCAACAAGTTGCTGGACGGGATAGAAGGCAAACTGACCTCGTCGAAATGGGCGAAGATGGCAAAGTGTTCGCAGGATACGGCCTTGCGCGACATCGTCGACCTCGTGGACCGCGGAATCCTGGCGAAGGACCCGGCCGGGGGCCGAAGTACAAGCTACTCGCTGCTCCAACCGGAATAGCCGGTCATTCGGCCTTCTCGGCCACCTTCTCCTCGGCTGCCGCCACAAGTCGGGACATGACGTTCGCGCCGCGCTTGAGAGTTTCGTCGCGCAGGTGCGCGTACCGTTGCGTCATCATCGGGCTCTTGTGGGTCATGAGCCGCTGGAGCGTGTAGAGGTCCACCTCGCCCGGGCTCGCGAGATGCGAGGCGAACGTGTGCCGGAGCCCATGATTCGGGCGGAACTCCGGCGGCAGCTCGGCGGCGTCGCGGATCTTCCTCGATGCCTCGGAGATCTGACGCATCCCCCGGGGGCTTCCCATCCGGTCGCCGGCGAAGGCATAGGAGCTGCGCTCCTCACGCGGATGTTCCGAGAGCAGGTCCCGCGCGGCGTCGGACAACGGGATGACCTGGTCCACGCCCCCCTTGGGATCGCGAATATGGATGAAGCCGCGCTCAAGATTCACGTCCGTCCACTTGAGTTTCCGCACCTCGCCCCGCCGCAACCCCGTGTAGAGCTGGAGAAGCTGGAAAGCGCCCGCTTGGCGATCCGCTTCAAGAGGGAGAGGACCGAGATCACCGTCCCCACGGCATAAGGCTTCGACTCCTGTCTCCGCGCCGCCTTTTCCGCCCCGGCCTTCCGTCTCTCTTCCGATTCATCGTGCCGCGCCTTCGCGTTCGGGTTCCACGCCCGCCCGGGCGCATGCGGCCGGCCTTTCAGGAGCCCCACGCGGAGCCTGTCCACCTCTCACGGCGAAAACCCGGGTTCGAACCCCGGTGGGACCGCCAGGACTCTCCGGCCTCCGCAAGGAGGCCTTTTTTTTACCGCGCCATCCCCTTCTTCTGGTCCTCGTCCGCGTAGACCTTCTCCGAGTCGTCGGCGTGCATGGCGTCCTGCTCGACGTCCCTGCGGTCGGAGGGACTCTCCAGCACCTCCTGGAAATATTCATGCTGGATCAGCAGGCTCATGATCTCGTTCGTGCCGGTCCAGATCTGGGAGAGCCGGATGTCCCGGACCGCCTTCTCGATCGGGTAGACGTCGGTGTACCCGATCCCCCCCATCACCTGCATCGCCTGGTTCGCCACCTCCCAGGCCGTGTCGGTCGCGAACTTCTTCGCCTCGCTGACGATCCGGCGCATGTTGGGGGAGTCGGCATCCACGGACCGGGCCGCCCTGCTCTTCCGTGCCGAACTTGTCCAGCGCCTCCCCGACCATCGATGGCATCACGTACGCGCAACACAGCGCCGTCCCGAGCACGCCGGTCTCCTCGATCGCCGCGATTTCGGCCGTCCAGGGCAGGTTCCTCCCGCCCCACCGTTTCGGGAACCGCAGGCCGAGCAGGTTCCTTCCCCCCAGTTTTTCGACGAATTCCCGGGGATAGCGGATCTCGTCCCGGTCCATCGCCCGCAGATACTCGGGCGGCACCTCGTCCCGGACGAATTCGCGGACCTCCCGGACCGTGGACTTCGCCTCTTCGGAGAGCATGAAATCGTACATCTTTGCCTCCTTGTTGCGCAGGGATGAACCTTATTGTATCCGGCTTGACCCTTGTCAAGGAAACGACGGTCTCTCCCGGAAAACAATGGAAGAACATTGATCCTTCGCATCCCATTGAGGACGCGGAACGGACAGGAGGTTACGATGAGCGGTTCCCAGTGTTGCCCGAGTTCCAGGACGATTGCGTACGACGACAAACCGGACCAGGGGGGTACGGAGGCCGCCCGGGTCCCTTCGGAGCTTCGCCAGTGGCCGATCCAGCTCCACCTGGTCTCCCCGGCCGCTCCCTACTTCCAGGGAGCGGAGGTGCTCCTGGCCGCCGACTGCGTCCCGTTCGCCGTCGGGAGCTTCCACCAGGACATGCTCAAGGGGAAGGCGCTCGCCATCGCCTGTCCGAAGCTCGACGGCGGGCAGGAGGCCTACGCCGAGAAGCTCAAGGGATTGTTCGAGGAGTCGAACATCAAGTCGCTCACCGTCGCCATCATGGAGGTCCCCTGCTGCCGGGGACTGGCGCAGATGGCGATCAACGCCTGGGAGGAGAGCTCCCGGAAGGTGCCGGTCAAGGCGGTGGTCGTCGGGCTGCGCGGGGATGTCCTCCAGGAGGATTGGCTCCGGATCTGATCCGGGAAGCTCGCCTCTTTCTCCGAACCAGAGCCCGGGCCGGGGCGGCGGCCCGGGTGCCTCCCCCGCCGGATCGTGGTACAAGGAAAGGGAGATCCCGATCCGGCGAGGTGTTCCATGGTGCACACGGGAAAGTTCGTGCTCTCCACGAAGGGGTTCTGCGACATCGTCGACGTCACCGGGAAGGTGGCCGCGGAGGCGGAGAACTCCGGCATCGAGAACGGGTCGGTCACCGTATTCTGCCCCGGGTCCACCTGTTCCGTCACCACGATCGAGTACGAGCCCGGGGTGGTCAGCGACCTCGCCCGGGTGATCGAGACGCTCGTCCCGTCGAACGTCCCCTACGAGCACGACCGGCGCTGGGGCGACGGAAACGGATTCTCCCACGTCCGGGCGGCCCTGCTGAAACCTTCCCTCACCATCCCATTTTTGAAGAAGAAAATGGCACTCGGGACCTGGCAGCAGATCGTCTTCATCGATTTCGACAATCGAAAGAGATCGCGGGAGATCATCGTCCAGGTGATCGGGGAATAGCCCGGCAGTTGACGGAAGCCTCCGATTCGGATGAAAATGTCTGGATTGGATCGGGCCCGACGGGGGTGGAATGCAAAAACCGGTTTTTTTCGCAATCCTGGCTGTTTCGCTCGTCATTACCGCAGTTTCTCTCGGCTTTGCGGCGAGCCGGTACCTGTCGGTCCGGTACTACGCTCCCCCCCCCGCGCCCGCGCCCGCGGATCCCCGGATGACGGGGGAGAACAGGACCAACGTTCCCCCCGACCAGTGGACCAACATCTTCGCCCCCTCCGCGGGGATGGGGATCCCCTCCCGCCACAACGCGGAGGCGGGGACCGCCGTCCCGGAATCGAGCACCCGGTACACGCTCCTGGGGACCATCTCCTCGGAACTGCGAATGCTGCGGAGGGCGATCCTGTGGGCGGAGGGGATGTCCGATCCCCTACTCACACGGGAACAGCAGGAGATCGAGCCGGGAGTCCGGGTGGCCTCCATCGAGCGGTCCCATGTGCTGCTGAGCCGCGGCGGACGGGAGGAAAAGCTCGAACTGCTCCCGGTCGGCTCGAAAACCCGGGGATCGGCGCCGCCTCCTTCTCCCTCCCCCGCCGCCGCCCGCTCCCGGGAGGTCCGACCCGCGCCGGGAGCTGCGGCCGGGGGGATCCAGGTGAACCGGCTCGGGGAGAACGCCTTCTCGCTGGACGAGGCGACCGTCGAGGAACTGACCGGGAACATCAACCAGTTCATGACGCAGGCCCGGATCATCCCCTACTTCGAGGGAAACAAGTCGGCGGGGTACCGCCTCGCCGCCCTGCGCCCCGGGTCGGCCTTCGAGCAGCTGGGGTTCCGGACGGGAGACGTCATCCAGCGGGTGAACGCCGTCGAGCTGAACAGCCCCGAGAAGATGTACACGATCTTCCAGAACCTCAAGGATGAAAAACGGGTGACGGTCGACGTCCTCCGGCAGGGACAGAAGAACACCCTTACGTACGAAATCCGATGAGCAGGGAGAGCGCGATGCGAAAGATGGTCCTGGCTGCGGCGGCCCTCTGGCTGATCACCTCAGGCGCACGGGCGGCCGAGGAGTCCCCTCCCGCGGGGCAATCGCCCCCGGCGGTGCAGACCCCGACCTCCACGGAGGTGCAATCACCCCCGGCGGTGCAGACTCCGACCTCCCCGGAGGCGGGAACCCCCTCGGCCGGACCCCCTCCGGCCGCCCCGGCGACGCAGGGCGAGGCCCCGATCCCCGAGTCGCCGGCCCCGGGACCCGCAGCCGACAACCAGTCGCAGCCCACCCCCCGCACCCCGGTCTACCTCTCGATGGATTTCACCGACGTGGACCTTCCGGTGCTGATCAAGTTCATCAGCGAGCAGACGAAGAAAAACTTCATCTTCGACGAGCGGGTGCAGGGAAAGATCACGATCATCTCCCCCCGCAGGATCACCCTCGAGGAGGCCTACAACGTCTTCCTGTCGGTCCTCCACGTCAAGGGCTTCGCCACGGTGGAGCAGGAGAACACGATCAAGATCGTGCTGATGCGGGACGCCAAGCAGGAGAGCATGCCCACCGAACGGGAGGGGAGCGACGCGCCGGGCTCAAAGGTCGTTACCCGCCTGATCCCTCTCCAATACGTCGACGTGGGGGATGTCGTCGCCCTGCTGACCCCGATGATCTCGAAGGACGGGCTGCTGACCTCCTTTCCCACCTCGAACCTCCTGATCGTGATCGACTCCCGGTCGAACATCGACCGGCTCATGAAGATCCTGGCGGAGCTCGACCAGGAGGGAACCGGGAGCACGCTGCGGATCTTCCCGCTCCGGCATGCCTCCGCCGCGGAGGTCGCCCGGATGCTCGACTCGCTCTACCAGCAGGCGGGCGCCCCGCAGGTCCCCGGAGCCCGCGGACGGGTCCTGCCGGGAAGGGCCCGGGGGAACGTGCCGAAGTTCCTCCCGGACACCCGGACGAACAGTCTCCTCGCCCTCGCGGTCCCGGACGTGCTGAACGACGTGGAGGACCTGATCCGCAGGCTCGACATCCCGACCCCGGAGAACACCGGGAAGATCAACGTCTACTACCTGGAGAACGCCACCGCCGAGGAGACCGCCAAGGTCCTCTCGTCGCTCTCGGATTCGTCGTCGGCCGCAAGGTCCACCGTCCCCGGCCAGCCTCCGGGCACGATCAAGGGGGTCATCACGGCGGAGCTGGAGGGGGGAGTCAAGATCACGGCCGACAAGGCGACCAACTCCCTGATCGTCATCGCCTCGCCGAACGACTACCAGACGCTGGTCGAGGTCATCAAGAAGCTCGACATCCGGCGCCGGCAGGTCTACGTGGAGGCGCTGGTCATGGAGATCAACCTGGACAAGGGGCGCGACCTCGGCGTGGAATTCCGCGGCGCCGCGGAAACGGGGAGGAGCGGGGCGGTCCTGGGAGGGACGAACTTCGACTTCCAGGGGAACCTGAACGCCCTGCTCGCGTCGCTGGCCACCGGGAACCCGCTCCTCTTCTCCGGGACCGGGCTGATCGCGGCCGGGATCGCCGGGAACGTCGTGCTCCCGGACGGGACGGAGATCCCCGCGATCACGGCGGTCCTGCGCGCCGCCCAAAGCCGGGACAACGTGAACGTGCTCTCCTCCCCGCATCTGCTGACGTTGGACAACAAGGAGGCGGAGATCATCATCGCCGAGAACATCCCGTTCATCACCAGCCAGTCGCGGGACAGCACGAACCTCGCGAACGTCATCAACACCGTGGAGCGCAAGGACGTCGGGATCATCCTGCGAATCACCCCCCATATCCACGAGAGCGAGTTCGTGAACCTGGAGATCTACCAGGAGTCCTCCGCCGTGAAGGGAGACACCCTCCTTGCGCTCTCCACCGTCGGGCCCACGACCACGAAGCGCTCCGCGAAGACCAGCGTCCTCGTGAAGAACGGCGACACCGTGGTGATCGGCGGGATGATGCAGGAGACCTTCAACAAGCTGGAGCGAAAGATCCCGCTCCTGGGGGACATCCCTCTCCTGGGGAACCTCTTCAAGTTCCAGTCGGTCTCCAGGAAGAAGACGAACCTGCTCCTTTTCCTCACCCCGCGCGTCATCGTGAACCCGGCCGACATGACGAAGATCACCGGAGACCAGCAGGGAAGGATGGACCGGTTCATCGAACAGCACAAGGGGGAGATCGAGAGGATCTTCCCGGAGAGGGCCCCCACGGAGAAGCCATGAGCCAGTCGACGGACCAGCGACCGCCCTCCGATTCCCCGGAGTATACGCCGGAGGTCGGGCTGCTCGGGAAGATCCCGATCGGGTATGCCCGAAGGCACCTGCTCCTCCCCTGCACGGGGCCGGAGGGGGAGCTCGTCCTGCTCGCTGGGGACCCGTCCGATTCGTTCGCGATCGACGAGACCCGCTTCCTCGTCGGGCCGGTCCGGGTCGTTCCGATCCCGCCCGAGACGATCCTGCGGATGATCGACTCCGCCTACGAGAAGGTCCAGACCCCCGAGCGGGAGATCGTGGAGGGGCTCTCCGGGGAGTGGGAGCTCGACGTCGAGGCGGCCATCGAGGAGACCCGGGACCTGCTCGAGTCGCCCGACGAGGGACCGGTGATCAAGTTCGTCCACTCCCTGATCTTCCGGGCGATCCGGGAGCGCAGCAGCGACATCCACGTGGAGCCCTACGAGAAGGAGCTGGCGATCCGCAACCGGATCGACGGGGTCCTCTACCCGATGGTCACGGCGCCCCGGAAGTGGCACGCCCCCGTGGTCTCCCGGATCAAGGTGATGGCAGGCCTGGACATCGCCGAGCGGCGTCTCCCCCAGGACGGGCGGATCCGGATCCGGGTCGGGGGGAAGGAGATCGACATCCGCATTTCGGTCGTCCCCACCTCGTTCGGCGAGCGGACGGTGCTGCGGATCCTCGACCGGTCGAGCCTGCTGCTCGGGCTGGAGGATGTCGGGCTCGACCCCGGCGACCTCTCCACCATGCTGCGGATCCTCTCCCGCTCGAACGGGATCCTGCTGGTCACCGGCCCCACCGGGTCGGGAAAGACCACGACCCTCTACGGCGCGCTGCGCCGCCTCGACTCGGGGACCAAGAACATCATCACCATCGAGGACCCGGTCGAGTACCAGATCCGGGGGATCGGCCAGATCCAGGTGAACCCGAAGATCCATCTCACCTTCGCCTCGGGCCTTCGGTCGATCCTTCGCCAGGACCCCGACATCATCATGGTCGGGGAGATCCGGGACCCCGAGACGGCCGTGATCGCGATCCAGGCTTCGCTCACCGGCCACCTGGTGCTCTCCACCCTGCACACGAACGACTCGGCCTCCGCGGTGACCCGCCTGGTCGACATGGGGATCGAGCCGTTCCTGGTCGCCTCCTCCCTCACGGCGGTGATCGCCCAGCGGCTGGTCCGGCGTCTCTGCTTCGACTGCCGGGTCCCCTATTCCCCGTCCCCGGAGCAGTGGAGGGAGATCGGGCTGGCCGGATCGCCCTCGGGGAGCTTTTACCAGGCCCCCGGATGCCCCGCCTGCATGAGCACCGGCTACCGGGGCCGCGCCGGGATCTTCGAAATCCTGGTCGTCGACGACCGGCTCCGGGCGCTCATCCTGACCCGGGCCGACTCGGAAGGGATCCGGGAGCATGCCCTGGCCAGGGGGATGCGGACGATCCTGGCGTCGGGCGCCGCGAAGGTCCGCGAAGGGATCACCTCCGTGGAGGAGGTCCTCCGCGTCACGCGGGAGGAGTAGGAGCGCCTTGCCCACCTTCCGGTACACGGTGGTGACGCGGGAGGGCGTCGAGAGGAAGGGAGTCCTCGACGCCGACACCCTCCTGTCCGCGCGGGGGAAGCTGCGCGCCGACGGGATGTACCCCCTCTCCCTTTCGGTGGAGACCGGGAAAGGGAGGATCTTCCCGTCGCTCTCGCTCCTGGGCCGGCAGGAGGTTCTCCCCCTGCTGACGCGGCAGCTGGCCACCCTGGTCGGCGCCGGCGTCCCGGTGGTCTCGGCGCTCACCTCCCTCTCCGCACAGGTGGACGACCCGGAAAGCCGCGCGGTGCTCGCCGACGTCGCGGAGGCGGTCCGGGGGGGCGCCTCGCTCGCCCGCGCCGTGGAGTCCCATCCGGAACGCTTCCCGGAGCTCTACGCGAGCATGGTCCGGGCCGGCGAGGAGAGCGGGACGCTGGGGCTCTCCCTCTCCCGGCTGGCCGACCACCTGGAGGAGCAGTCCCGCACGAGGAACCGGGTCCGCTCCGCGCTGACCTACCCGGTCCTGATGGCCTCCGTCGCGGCCCTGGTGGTCATCTTCCTGATGTCTTTCGTCGTCCCCCGGATCGTCGGGGTCTTCGCCCATCTCGGACAGGCGCTTCCCCTTCCGACCCGGGGGCTGATCGCGGTCTCGAACTTTCTGGCCGGCTGGTGGTGGGCGCTGCTCCTGCTGGCCGCCGGGGCCCTCCTGTGGGGGAGGAGAACCCTCGCAACGCCGAAGGGGAGGCGCTCCCGGGACGCTTTCGCCCTGCGGCTGCCGATCGTCGGGAGGATCCTGCACCTGTCCGCCCTCTCCCGCTTCGCCCGCACGCTGGCCACGATGGCCGGGGCCGGAATCCCGATCGACCGGGCGCTGCGGATCGTCGCGCCGGTGGTCGGCAACGTCGTGATGGCGGAGCGGCTGACGGCGGCGGCCGACCGGGTGGTCGAGGGAGCTTCGCTTTCCGAGGCGCTCAAGGCCCACGCCGAGATCCCCCCCACCCTCGTCCAGATGGTGGCCGCCGGGGAGGAATCGGGGAAGCTCGACTTCCTGCTGGAAAAGCTGGCGGACGCCCTCGACGGCGAGATCGAGGCGCGGCTCTCACGGGCCCTCTCGCTGCTGGAGCCGCTCATCATCCTGGCGATGGCCGCGGTCGTCGCCTACATCGTGATCTCCGTGCTGCTCCCCCTGCTCAACATCTCGACGCTCGTCCGGTAAGGAGGCATCGTCATGCGCGCATCGACCGGCAAGGGAATTCTCCGGAGGAACTCCGGGTTCACCCTTCTGGAAATCATGGTCGTCATCGTGATCCTGGGCCTTCTGGCGGCCATCGTGGTCCCCAAGCTGATCGGGAGGACCGAGGAGGCCAAGCGGACCCAGACCCGGATCCAGATCAAGAACGTCGAGCAGGCGCTCCAGCTGTTCAAGCTCGACAACGGGTTCTACCCCTCCACGGAGCAGGGGCTCTCCGCGCTGGTTCGGAACCCGGAGATCGGCAGGGTCCCGAAGAACTACCGCAAGGGAGGATACCTCGACCGCGTCCCGACCGACCCCTGGGCGAACGCCTACGTGTACGTCTCCCCCGGCGCGGAGCGGGACTACGAGATCAGCTCCTACGGCGGGGACGGCGTGCCGGGCGGGGAAGGCGAGGATGGCGACATCCACTCCTGGGACGCGCAATAGGTCCGGCTTCACGCTGATCGAGCTCTCGGTCGTTCTCTTCCTCCTGGGGCTCTTCCTCTGGCTGGTCGCCCCCCGTTTCTCCGCGTTCGGGTCCCCGAGCCGCGAGACGATCTTCCGGGAGATCGCCGCCGGGTCGGAGGAGGCGTTCGACACGGCCCTCTTCGAGAAGAAGGAGGTCCGCCTCCGGATCGACCCCGTCGCGGGGAGCTACCGGTTCCGGGTGGAGGAGGGGAAATCCGACACGGGGCCGGGGAGGAAATTCGGGGAAACCCTGGCGGTCACCGGGATCCGGATCAACGGCGAGGACCGTCCTCCCGATATCGTCACCGAGATCCGGTACCTTCCCGGCGGAAAGATTCCGGAGGCCAGGATCTTTTTCCTGGACGAAGGGACGGAAGGAAAACCGACCCGGTGGACCCTCCGCCTGAACCCGGTCGACGGCACGGTGGAGGTGCTCGAGGGGACGGTCGCCGACGATGCGTAGGCTCTCCCGCGCGAAAGGGTTCACCCTGCTCGAGGTTCTGGTCTCCCTGGCCATCCTCTCGGCGACCCTCATCCTGGCCTACCAGGTGATCTCGGGAGCCGTGTACGCCCAGCAACGCTCGGAGGGATGGACGAAGGCGTCGCTGTTGGGCGAGGTGAAGGTGCGGGAGCTGACCGACGGCTTTCCGGAGGTCCAGGAGACCGAGGGGACCTTCCCCGACCCCGACGACGGCTTCTCCTGGAAGCTCTCCGTGCGGCAGGCGCTCCACGAGGATGCCCGGGAGATCCACCTGGAGGTCGCCTGGGAGACGGCGGGGGACCCGCAGACGATCGTCCTCTCCGGGGTGGCGGCGAAGTGAGGCGCCCGGTCCGGCAGCGCGGGTTCACCCTGCTGGAGATCCTCCTCACCCTGGCGATCTTCTCCGGCATCATGGTCCTGCTGCTTTCCGCCTTCACGGGGGCCGACCGCACCCGGGAGATCCTCTCCGAAAGGTCGCGCGATTTCCGCCAGCTGCGGATCGCACTCGACCGGGTCGGGACCGACCTGTCGGGCGCATTCTCCTCCGAGGCGCACGAAAGCGCCGCGCTCTCCTGCGTCGAGGACAAGTTCTCGGGGAAGCCGGCCTCCACCCTGATCTTCTCCGCCTTCATCCTGGCGGAATCCGATGGAGGGAAGCCCTCCACCGACCTGGTGAAGGTGAGATATTTCCCCAAGGTCGGCCCCGACGGACGTTTCGTCGAGCTGCACCGTGAGGAGTCGTTCCTCCCGCTGATCGAGAACCGGATCCCGACCCGCGAGGTGCTTCTGGCCGACCGGCTCACCGGGTTCCGGGTCGAGCTCTTCGACGGAAAGGAATGGAAGGGACGGTGGCCGCCGGAGGGGGGGAAGAAGAGCGCCCTCCCCCAAAAGGCGGCGGTGATCCTCATCGACTCCGGGGGGACCGAGTATCGCAAGGAGATCCGCCTCTTCCTGTCCGGGCAGGAAGGGTCAATCCCCTACTCGGGAAAGCGGGGGGCCGGGGGATGACGGGAATCCTTCGCGGCAGGAGCGGGGTCGCGCTGCTGGTCACCCTGCTGATCCTCGTGCTGATCGTCTCGCTGGTGTGGGAGATCTTCCGGACGGGGGCGCGGGCCGCGCAGACCGGGGCCTACGGGCGCGATTCGATCCGGACGGAGCTGGTGGCCGAGGCCGGGATCGCCGCGGCGAGGATCGCCCTGCGCGAGGATGCCAAGAACAACTCCCACGACACGCTCGACGAGGTCTGGTCCCGTCCGGTCCCCCCCATCGAGCTCGGCGAGGGAACGATCCTGGTGTCGGTCGAGGACGAGGAACGCAAATTCAACATCAACAGGCTGGTCCTCCCGAACGGGAACGCCCCCGACGACCAGAGGCTCGCCGTCTTCCGGCGGCTGCTCGAGATCCTCGAGGTCGATCCCTCCGTCGCGGACGCGGTCGTGGACTGGCTGGACAACGACGACTCCCCGCGGGTGGGGGGTGCGGAGAGCGCCTACTACCAGTCGCTCCCCTATCCCTACAAGGCCAAGAACGACCTCTTCGACACCGTGGAGGAGCTGCGCCTGGTCCGGGGGATCACTCCCGCCGTCTTCGGGAAGATCCTCCCCTTCGTAACGGTCCACTCTTCCGGCAATGTGAATCTGAACACGGCGCCGAAGCAGATCCTGATGTCGCTGTCGGCCGGGCAGGACGCGGCGGACGCCGGGGAGATCGGGGAGTCGGCGGCGGACGAGATCCTCGTATACCGGAAGGAACACCCCTTCCGGAAGGTCGAGGAGATCGGGAACGTGAGCTCCTCGCTGTCGGACCTGTACAAGCGTACCCGGTTCCGGGATCTGATCACCGTGCAGGGAACCGCCTTCCACATCCGTTCCACCGGGGAGCTCGCAGGAACGGTCCGCACCATCGATGCCGTGGGGATCCGCGCCGGAAACGCTATACAATGGCGGTACTGGAGATTAGAATAATGGGCCAGCCAGCTCTTCTTCCGGAGGGATGATGAATCGGAACCGGTACGGGATCTTCGCAGTGCTTCTCGCCGCCGTGCTGGCAGCGGCGCCCGCGGGTGCGGAAACGACGATTCCGGTGAACGACAACAACACCGGGGTCTTCGACCAGCCCTCCGTGGCGATGTACGGGAACACCGCACACGTCGCCTTCATCGGGGACAACATTGCTTCCGGAACCTACCGCGTGTACTACGCGGCGGTGAACGGGGCGGCCGATTTCTCGAACCTCTCCCTCCCCCGGGACAACACGGTGATCCTCACCTTCCCGACCGCCGTGGACAACACCGACGCGGGGAACGATCTCTACTACGACGCGCGCCATCCCAGGATCGCCCTGCGCTCCTCTACCGAGGCCGTCATTCTCTTCCAGGCAAAGCCGACGGTCTCGGATACGGGCTACCGCCCTTACCTCGCGCGCCTCACCCTCTCCGGCAACAGCGTCGTCGCCCGGTCGGTGCGCCTGGTGACCGGCTTTCCCGCCGGCCTCCTCTCCACCGGGACGGTCGAGGACATCTCGTTCGGGCTGTTGACGGCCGACAACACCGCACGGATGGCCTTCGGAAACAAGACCTCGATCTCCGCCGCGGAGCCGTTCCGGGTATACTTCGCGAGGGTCGGGCTGGACAACGCCCTCGTCGTGGGGACTCCCGTGCCGCTTTCCTCGGACGCTCCACCCCTGGGCAGCAACGGGTACCGCCCTCTGCCGAGTCTTAAGATCGACGCCCTGAACCGGGCGCACGTGGCCTGGGCCGCGAACGACTCGTCGCTGAATCCGAACGGGATCTACTACGCGCTGGTGAAGGAAACCGGCGGGGTGGACAACGCCGTCATCGCGGCAACCATGATCCTCTCCCGTTCCCTGGCCTGGGGGCATCCGAACCTGCTGGTATTGAACTACAGCTCCATCGTGATCCTGGCCGCGGACGAATCCTATCCCGGGTTCGCCGGCAGCCTCGGGCTGGTGAGGATCAACCCGGACGCGGACAACCAGGATGGATCCCCGGTCAGCGTCGGGTTCAACAGCTCCTTCCTACTGACTCCCCCCGGCGAAGCCATCCTGCCGGCGAACTTCAATCTGTACCGCCCGGAGGCGTTCATCACCGCCAACGGCCGGATCCACATCACGGGATACGGGAACCACGGGACCCGGGCCACCTACTACGCGTTCCAGCTGACGGGAACGTCACCATTTGCGGAGATGCTGACCTACCCGGTCCCGGTCGGTTCCGGCTCCTTCGAATTCCCCGAGGAGATCGCCGGCGACTACACGCGCGCGTCGTTCGGGTTCCTGAACGGGAAGGTCGTGATCTTCTGGTCGGGAGAGCTGTCACTCGGCGGCAACCGGAACCTGGACGTCACCGCCCTCCCGGCGGTGGCCGAACCGATCCCGGTCGACG
>MGPV01000029.1:11404-25630 GCA_001797615.1 Deltaproteobacteria bacterium GWC2_65_14 | reverse complement strand
GCTGCTCGGCCGCGCCAGGGCATGGGACGGGCCACAGCGCGGGGGGGATCCTCCTGCTGATCCCGGCGGCGCTGTTCGGACTGCGCAGACGGTTCCGGAGGGATGTTGACGGGTAGACGGATCGCCTGGGGGCGTGGGTTTCTGTTCGCCCTGGGAGGACTCCTCTTTCTCCTGATCTTCCTGTTCGTCCTCTCGCTGAGCCTTCCGGGGGAAGCGATCCTGTCGATGGTCCGCCCCCACCTCGCGAAGGCCGGGATGAATCTGTCCGCGGAAGAGGTCCGCTTCGCATTTCCCGTATCCGTCCGGATGCGCAACGCCGACCTGTTGCTGCCGCAGGGAGAATCGATCCGCCTCGACTCGGTGGATGCCTCGTTCGAACCGCTGGGCCTGTTCCGCGGTCTGCCGTTCCGGGTCACGGTCCGCAAGGGATTCGGCTCCGCGGAAGTGCGCACCTCCCCGGCTTTCTGGAACCCGGGCAGGTTGCAGATGCGCCTGTCCCGGATCGACCACGACGCGCTGACTCCCCCCCTGGCCCCTCGTTCCGACTTCGATTTTTCCCTGACATCCGGCGAACTCCGCGGGAAACAAAGCGACGGTGCCCTCACCGGAAACGGTTCCGCGAGCCTCTCCCTCCTGCGCATACCGATCCCCTCCCGGGAGTCGCCGGTCCGGGAGGCGGAGATCCGGGACGCGGAGATCCGCTTCGCGCTGCGCGGCGGCACCCTCCACGTCTCCTCGTTCACCGGGAGCTACGAGGGGGCCCGGGTCGAGGGAACCGGGGAAGTCGAACGTGTGTTCACCCCCCTCCAGTCGACGGTCACCCTCCACCTGACGATCGTGAACCCGCTGGAGGGGAAGGTCGCGACGCTGTTTGACCTGGTGGCGAAAAACGCCAAGAATGGTACCCTGAGGATCACGGGGACCCCCTTCGCGCCACGGGGGGAATTCCGGTTCTTCTAAAGGGAGGAACGTGAAAAGTCTCGGGATCTCCATCACGCGGGACCAACTGTCCGCCTTCCTCTGGGAGCAGTCCCTCTTTTCCTCGAAGCGGGAGCTGGCCTGCTCCGTGCGCTGCAACGACCCGTACGGGGGCCCCGGGGATATCGCCCGGCTCGCGGAGGAGATCCGGAAAGGGAGCAACGGGAAGCCGATTCCCCCTGTGGTCCTGTCGCTTCCACCGTCCTGGACGTATCTGCGCAGGGTGAAGCTGCCGGTGGCCGACCTTCCCCGCGCGAAGAAGGTGCACCTGTCGGAACTGGAGGGAAACCTCCCGGTCGAGGACGAGGAGATCCTCTCCGACATCCTCCCTTCCCCGCCCGGGGAAAGCGGGACCTTCCTGGCGATCGCCGCGCGCAGGACCGCCGTCGAGAAGACGGTCTCCGCCTTCTCGGAGGCCGGGTTCCGGCTGGACCGGGTCGTCACCGACCATGTCTCCCTTCTCCTGGCCGCCCTCTCCGGGAAACCGTCCTTTTCGGGGTTCCTGCTGTCCACCCTGAACGATCTGACCATCCTCCGGGTGGATGGGGGCGCGCTGGCCTGGGCCCGGCAGTTTCCGGGGGAGATGACGGAGCAGGCGGAGGAGCAGGTCCGGGAGATCGCTTCCCTGCTCCCGGGGGAGGAGGACGGGACCGGCCTTTCGGCCGTGCTCACCTTCGGAGAGGCTCCCGCATTCCTGACAAAAACCATCGGCCTGTCCCCCTTCGCCTCCCCCGTCGACCTGAACGGATGCTCCCCGATCGCCTACGGAGCCGCGCTTGCGCCGTTCCACGCGAAGGAGACCGGCGGCTTCTCCCTGAGGACGTCGGCCGAAACGGAGGGAGAGGTCGCCCGCGGGAAACGACGCACCCGGATCGCCGCCGCCGCCGCCGCGACGGCCCTCCTGGCACTGGCCGTATCGGTCGAGACGTCCCGCTACGCGGCAGGCCAAAAGGTCTCCCGGATCAAGGCGCAGATCCGGAAGGAGTTCACCGAGGCGGTCCCGGGGGTCACGGTGATCGTCCGGGAGACCGCGCAGATCCGCGAGAAGATCCAGTCGTTCGCCCGGCAGCAGAAGGAGCTGGGGAGCGATTTCACGGAGCCGGCCGCGATGCTCGGGAAAGTCTCCGCGGCCCTTCCGAAGGAAGGGAAGGTCCTGGTGCGGGAGGCCTCGTTCGACTCCGGCCGGCTTCGTCTCGCCGGAGAAGCCCCCGACGGACGGATTCTCGAAACCTTCCGCACCTCCCTCGCCGACGCCTTCGGACCGGAAACGGCGGTGACCGTCCGGGAGTCCGAGGGAAGCGCCCGCGGGAGTTCGGTGAAGTTCACGATCCTGATCGAAAAAGGCGGAAACGGCCGTGCTTCGTAGCCGGGAGAAGATCGTCCTGCTGCTGGGGGGAGCGGCCGCCGCGCTGATCCTGCTCTTCTCCTTCGTGATCTTTCCCGGCGTGTCGCGCGTTCGGGCCCTGTCGCGCGCCTCGGAGTCGGCAGAGCGGGAACTGGCCGACCTGCGGAAGATGCGTCCGGAGCTCTCCCGGCTGGACCGGGAGGTCCGGCGAAAGATGGGGCGGGTCGCCTCCGCCGCGAACTCCACGGAATCTCCCCTCTCCCGCCTGACCACCGCGGTGCGGGAGGCCGGGTTCCCCCAGTCCGCGATCGGCGTCAAGTCGGGCGGGACGAAGACCGGGGAGTTCGTGAACGAGGAGTCGTTCGACCTGAAGGTGGAAAACATCACCTACCTCGAGGCGCTGCGGCTCCTGGAGAGGCTGGAGAACGGGACCCTTCCCGTCACCGTCCGCTCCGCGAACCTCAAGAGCCGCTACGACGACCCCAGGTACCTCGACGCGACCCTTCGGATCGGCTTCCTCACCCCGGCGGGCCGATGACCCGTCGTTTCCTGCTTGCGGCGGCCGCGCTGCTCCTGTTGCTTTCCTCCTGCAAGGAGGAGCGCGCCAGACCGGACTTAAGCCCCGCGGACGAGGCGCTGCTGACCGAGAAGGCGGACGGCAAGATCGGGGTCATCATCCGGGAGAACCTTCCCTCGCTGTTCGCGGGGCTGGTGGTCTTCCGGTCCGACGTCTTCCTCTCCCAGTCGGCGATGCTGGACGAGCGGGGTCTTTCGGTGCTCAACGCCTTCGGAAAGGCAGCGATCGTCCTGCTGAACTCCCCCGACATCCCCCTCCTCCTCAAGGAGGACGCGGTGAAGAAGGTCTACTACCTCTGCCGGCAGGGGCCGCTGGCCAGGTTCCATCCCGCCTTCGAGATGGAGCTGCTGCGCCGGTTCGGCGAGGGGAAGGAGCAGGAGCCGGTCTCCTTCCTGATCCGGTTCCGGGACGCCCCCGACGGCAAGGACGAAGCGGCCGTGACGGGGGCGGGATTCCACGTGGACGTGAAGACCGGTCCTGTCTGGGGGATCACCGGCCCGCCGACCTCCCTGCCCCGTCTTCTGGAGAACGACCGAATACTCTTCTACGAGGGAGCATCCAAGGCGAGGACGATGTAGCCTCACCGGAGCCTCTCGTGACCTTGCCGCGACGTAGAAATAACTTCGTTCTTTTCCTCTTCCTCGCATGGGGACTCCTCTCCCTTTCCGGGAGAGAGATCCTTCCCGACCGCCGGAAGATCGATCCGGTCATGGCCCCTGCCGACAACCCGGCCATGGCGGCCGTACAGCGGAAGATCGCCTTGAATCCGGCGCGCCCCGACGCGGACGTTCCGGTCTTCTTCCGCCTCGAAACCGACGATCCGGCATTCCCGGACCGGGTGCGGGATCTCGGCGGAACCGCCAGGTGGGTCGCACCCGGTCTCTACACCGGGCAGATCCCCCGGGACGCGGCACGCTACCTCTCGAACCGGCCGGAGGTGGCCCACCTCGAGGCGGCAAAGAGGGCGCGGCCATTGCTTGATGTCAGCGCTCCGGCGGTTTCCGCCGACCTCGTCCAGGCGGGATCGCCGGGCTGGCCTCCGCCACTCAACGGAGGGATCCGCGGGAACAACGTGTATGTCGGTGTGGTCGACACGGGGCTGGACAACGCCCATCTCGATTTTCATACCGGCGAAAGCGGATCCCCCTCCCGCGTCGCTCACACCTACGCCTCCCCGCAGCTGCCGTTATCCGAGGCGAACCCGCTGACCGACGAGGACGGCCACGGGACACACGTCATGGGGATCGCGGCCGGAAACGGGTTCCATTCCGCGGGAACCTATACGGGAATGGCGCCTAACGCCATCCCGCTGGTCGGAAAGACCTCCTTTTTCACCACCGACATCGTCAATGCGGTCTCCAACCTGCTCTCCTTCGCGGGAACCGCGCCGGTCTCAATCAACCTGAGCCTGGGGCTGGCAACGGGGCCTCACGACGGGACCAGCGCGTTTGAAAGCGCAATCAACTCCCTTGCGACCGAGCCGGCCGGGAGCAGTCGTCTGATCTCCGTGGCGGCGGGGAACGAGCGAACGGACGGGGAACATTTCCAGGCGGTGCTCCCCTCCTTCGGAATCGTGACCGCATTCCTTACCCTGGAGGACACCTCCGGGGCGGCGGCGGAGATCTACGCGGACGGGGACGACCGTTACACCGTCACCGCGACATTGGGGTCCGATACGGTAACCGTCGCCTCCGGCTCCTCCGGCTTATCGCCGGGGGGTTGGATCAGCGTCTCGAACAGAACCTTTCTCCCCTCGAACGGGGCGACCTTCATCTCGGTGTTCTTCCTTCCGCAGTCGACGGGGCAGAGCGGAAACATCCAGCTGAGGCGGACCCGAAACGGGGGATCGGGAAAGCTGGACGGGTATATCGACTGGAACGAGGGCACCTTCGACACCGCCACCGAATCCGGTTCGATCACCGAGCCGGCGAACGCCGACAACGTGATCGCCGTCGGGTCGTATAACACAAAGTCCGGAGGCGAGGCGGGACCGATCGGGGGGATCTCCTCCTTCAGCAGCCTGGGACCGACCCGGGACGGGAGGATGAAGCCGGACGTCGCCGCTCCGGGGTCGGTCATCTACTCGGCCAGGTCTCGGGATGCTTTCTTCAATCCTTCGGAGGTCGTCCCGGCGAATGACAACTACGTCATCCTGCAGGGCACCAGCATGGCCGCCCCGCACGTGGCCGGGATCGCCGCGCTGGTGTGGGAGTCGAACCCCGCGCTCACCGGCGCCCAGATGCGGGAGCGGCTGAAGCGAACGTCCACCCCGATCCTTCCGACCCCGAATACGACATGGGGTTACGGAAAAGCAAACGCGCTCGCCGCCGTCTCGGCGTCGGTGGCATCCATCGGCGCCCCCGCGACTGCCGTGCCGGAAACCCCCGTCCCCCTTACCTCCGGGAACAGCTCGGGGGCATTCGGAAACCCCATTTCGTACACCTGGGCATTCCTGTCGCGCCCGACGGGATCCGGTGCAACGTTTTCCTCCCCTACCGCCTCGTCGACCTCGTTCACCCCCGATATCCCGGGTAACTACCGGATCTCCCTGACGGTGACGCAGGCCTTCCCCGCGGGGACGGCTGCGGGGATCACGGAATCCGTCGTGCATGTAAACAACCTGCCCACAGGGGGCATCTCCGGCCCCTCGTCGACCGACAACGTTACCCCGGTCGTCTTTACGGGAACGGGATCGGACGCGGACAACCAGGCGCTCTCGTTCCACTGGATCCTCCTCGCAAAACCCCCGGGCAGCACCCCTTCCTTCCTTGTGATACCCGTTGGCGCAGACAACGTGACCCTCGTTCCGGATCTTCCGGGAGACTACGAGATCGGGCTTCGGGTGGACGACGGGATGGACAACAGCGCTCTCGTGTCGAAGACGTTCACGGCGAGCGGGTTCCTGTCCATGGGAGGCGGGGGCAGCTGCTCCGTCACATGGCGAGAGGGCGGAGAAGATCCTCCCTCGGCAATCGCCGCCCTTTCGCTCTACCTGTTTCCCCTCTGGATTCTCGCCCTACGAAAGAGATATTTTTTCGTAGTCATATCAAGTCTTTTTCTCAAGTAATGTAATGCGTTCCTTCAGGTCTTTTTCCTTCATCCACCGCTCGGTAACGTCGCGCAACACCGCGACGATCCCCTGCATGGACCCGTCATCCCCGGGTATCAAGGCCACGGAGAACTCCAGGGAGACCCTGGACCCGTCCTTCCGGATACCGGGAACCGAGAGAAGCTCCTTCCCGTACCGGGTGACCCCCGTTTCCATTACCTTGTAGTAGCCTTCCCAGTGCCGCTTCCGCATCTTCTCGGGAATGATCAGGTCCAGCGACCGGCCCAACGCCTCGTCCGCGCGGAAACCGAACATCGCCTCGGCTCCCCCGTTCCACAAACGGATGATCCCTTCCCTGTCCGCGAAGACGACGGCGTCGGGTATCCCTTCCACGATCCGGCGATAAAGCGCCGCGTTTTCCTCGGTCGACATGGTATTCCCTCCCCGTTCGGTCCGCCATGACAGGTTGGATGCCGAAAACCACCCTTTCATTTCCAGAGGGGAATAGCAATCCCCCTGGCACCGGAGAAACAGGGTGTGCCCGTGACGGGAAATGGGGTATCCTTTGCGGCATCCATCTTGCTCCTGGCGCGGAAAACCTGCGTGGAGGATGGCCATGATTCCTGCCGAACCACGGGCAAAGCTCTCCGTCTCGATCTCCAACGGGATGACCGTGGAGTTCCCGCTCGGAATCCATGAGGTGCGCATCGGTCGAGGCCGGGAGGCCGACCTGATGCTGCTCGCCCCCTCCGTCTCCCGACTGCATGCGCGGATCTTCCGCGTCGGAAACCAGTATTTCCTGGCCGACAAGAGCCGGAACGGCACCTTCGTGGACGGGAAGAAGGTGACCCAGATTCTCCTCGAGGGAGGAATGGCCTTCCGGATCGGCCCCTACCAGATCCACTTCCAGCAGGAGGGAGGCTCTCCGACGGCGGAGCCGCCCACCGTGGCCCCGGGAACCGCACCGGAACCTGTCCCTGCCCACCGCGTCAGGGCTCGCCCAGGTGCCGCACCGTCGTCCCCGCTCGGCTTCGTCGGAAAAAGCCCGCATATCCAGAGGATCCTCGGGGAGATCGAGCGGGTCGGGGTCTCCGACCTTCCGGTGCTGATCGAGGGGGAAACCGGCTCCGGGAAGGAACTGGTCTCCCGAGGGATTCACCGGGTCTCCGACAGGCGGAACCGTCCCTTCGTGGTGGTCAACTGCGGCGCCATCTCCCCGGATCTCATCGAAAGCGAGCTGTTCGGTCACGAGAAGGGTTCCTTCACCGGCGCGACCTCCCAGCGCAAGGGGGCCTTCGAGGTGGCACACGGCGGGACGATCTTCCTCGACGAGATCGGGGAGCTCCCCCTTCCGCTACAGCCCAAGCTGCTGCGGTCGCTCGAGCAGAAGGAGATCAAGCGGGTCGGAGGGAACGAGACGATCCTCGTGGATGTGCGCGTCATCGCGGCGACCAACCGAAACCTCCGGGAGGAGATCGCGAGGAAGGGCTTCCGGGACGACCTCTACTACCGGATCAGCACGGTCACCCTCTCGGTTCCGCCGCTTCGGGAGCGCCGGGAGGACATCCTAACGCTCGCAGGCCATTTTCTGCGGGAAATCGCCGAGAAGACAGGCCGCCCGGTGCCTGGGATCTCCCCGGCCGCCGCCGATTTCCTCTCCTCCTTCGACTGGCCGGGGAATGTCCGGGAGCTGCGCAACGCCATCCAGCGCGCGGTGGTGATGGGAGGGGAGGAACGGCTGGAATCCGGCGATTTTTCTTTCCTGCTCTCCTCGAGCCCGCCCCCGCCTCCGGACACTGACACCGGCGTATTCTCCCGCTGGGAGCAGGCGGAGAAAAACAACATCCTCTCCGAGCTCTCCCGCCAGAACTGGAACAAGACCCGCGCGGCGAAGGAACTCGGCATCGCCAAGTCGACACTCTTCGAGAAGCTGAGAAAGTACCGGATCCGTACCCCAGGGTCCGACCGATAATCCTCCCTTCGGTTCGATTTCCAGACTGATGTTCCGCCCCGTCCGGATCGCCATTCCTGGCGGGGCGATTTTCCCTTTCCCAGTCCGGCGGTTTCCCCCTCCCCGTTCGGACCGCTCCGGGAACGCCCCTTGCTCCCCGGTGGAGGCAACGACCATCTCGCACGGAAAGGAGACCGATCATGGAAAAAGGATCCTGCTCGCGGAACCGGAGGGGACAGGGGCTTACCGAGTACATTATCATCGTCGCGCTGGTGGCGATCGCGGCGATCGGCGTCGTGAACATCTTCGGCAACCAGATCCGGAACCAGTTCGCCACAATCGTCGCCGCGATGTCGGGCAATTCGCTGACCGTCGAATCGCTGGCCGACGACGCGAAGGGGCAGGCGACGCAGCGGACGCTGAAGGACTATGCGTCGAAGAACCGGAAATAGGCAGGGGGCCGCGATGGTGGAGTTCCTGCTGGCCGGGCCGGTGCTGACCCTGCTGATCTTCGGCGCAATCCAGATCTCCCTGCTGTGGGCGGGCCAGGGGGCTATCGATACCGCGGCCCACTTCGCGGCGCGGGAGTTCGCGCAGGCCGCCCGGGCCGACTCCCGGAAAGCCAGGGCGGCCGCGCTGGCCAAGGCGGCCGATTTCTGCCGCCTGCGGCCCGGCGGCAGGCTGGCGAGCGCAACGCTGACCTCCCTCGACTTCACCCGCGAAGGCTCGGGAGGGACTGCGGAACCGCCGGCGGCCGGGGAGGCCTACAGGGTCCGCCTGAAGCACTGGGTGGAGCTGTCGGTCCCGATGGCGAACCGGGTCCTGTATGCCCTTGCCCCGGTCGAAAAGGCACGCCTGGGGGGCCGCTATTACCTGGTGCTCCACGCCACCCGCTTCGCCACGGTGGAATGAGATGCTCTCGCTGTTCCCCCGCCAGATCGAGCATCTCCGGGCAAACCGGACGGGACAGGCGACGATCCTGCTGCTGGTCACCATCTCGGCCCTGCTCGCCCTGGGACTGGCGACGTTCCGGCTCCAGCACCTGGGGCTGGAAAAGACGGCGGTCGCCAACGGGATCGACGCGGTCGCTCTCTCCGCGGCGACCTGGGAAGCCCGGGGGCTCAACGTGATCGCCGCCCTGAACGACGGAATTCTGCAGGCGCTGCGCCTGATCCGCTGGACCTGCGTGGTCTGGGCGGCCCTGGCGATTGCCGCCTGCTTCGGTGCGACGGGGCCGTTCCTCGAATACTCGCGGCGGGCTCCGAAGATCCTCCGGAATCTGTGGAGCTGCGCGCTCCAGCTTTCTTCCTGGTCGGTCAAGGTGAAGGAGGCGACCCCCTGGCTGGTCCTCCAGGAAACCGCCTCCCTCTCGAAGCGGTATGGCCTGAAGGGCGCGCTTTTTCCCTTCGATCCCCGCGGCGCCCACGACGGGAAGAATACCCTCGAGCTCCACCTGTCGCCGGGCCCGCCGATGACCTTCGCCGATGCGATCTCCCCGATCACCCGGGTCCCCGGGAAAATCGCGAAGTGGAAATGGGCGAGGAAAATTGCCCGGATGATCACCTCCGTCATCGACCGTGCGCTCCGCGGGATCCTGGGCCCCATGCCGGGATCGATCCGGATGCTGGTCCCGGAGGAGGATCTCCCACGCCGGCAGAAGGTCCGCTTTGCCGGGGGACGCTTGCCCTCTCCCCTCCCGATCCCCTTCTTTCCGCAACCCCACAATCCGCCGCTCTCCGATTTCGCCGTGGGGGAGGTCTACGGCGGGGGTGCCGCCGAGATGACCTGGAAATCGCGGCTTTCCCGCGAGTGGAAGAGCCCATGAAGCGCCGGAGCGGCCAGGCGATCCTCGAAGCGGCGCTGGTACTCCCCTGCCTGCTCGTCCTGCTGGCCGGGGTCTACGTCGCCTGCCGGTCGGCTTCTCTCCGGTCCGCGGCGGAATCGGCGGCCTTCGCCCAGCTCCTTCGGGAGGGAAGGAGGCAGCCCGGCATCCGGGAAAAAATCGCAGGTTCCCTACTGCCGGGCGGACGCGGAGCACTCCTGCACACCGAGCGGAAACGCGCCGTCACCATGATCCCTTCGTTCCTCCCTTCCCTCGAAGGACGGACACGGTGTACCGCCCAGGTGCGTAAGGACTGGAAGGAGGCGGGAAGGATCGCTTCCTGGCCGTCGCTGGAAATTGCTCAGGCGGTGGAGGCCAGCGTGGACTGCTGGGAGAAACAGACTCCTTCCGGGAAAAGAACCTCTCGCGCCGTCCGTGCTTATGTGATCGCGAGGTCGATCCGGTGAGAGCCCTCCGGTTCCTCCTTCCCTCCCTGGCCGCACTGTGGCTTTTGTACTCGTCGGCGCTTTCCATGCCGTTCCGGCCCTTCGGATCCTCCACCCGGTCCTTTTCCATCGACGGTCAGCGGTACGCGGTAAGGCCGTCCGGGGAGGGGGACTTCGCCCTCATTCGCAGGGAACTGTCAAAGTCCGGGATCGACCTTCCCGCGGACGGGGAAATGGACACCGCTCCACATCCCGCCCTTTCCGTCTCGCTGCACCCGGAAGGACCGGCGGAACCGGAAGGGAAATCCTTCCTTCCTCCCGGATTCGAGACCGAGAACTCCCTGCGCCTCGTCTCGGACGAGGGGCCGGTGGAGATCTCCTTCGGGAGAACCAACCGGTCCTCCCGGGAGGCAGCGGGGCTTCTTCGCGCACAAGGATGGCATTGCATCGTTTCCGACCCGGCCGGAAAAGGAGGATTCGTTGCCGAATACCGTTCCGGAAAGGAGAGACTCCTTGCGTTTCTGGAAACGGAAGGGGGAGGGTTCCTCCTCCTCCGCCGCGTGGAACCGTAGGATCCGGACCGTCGCTCCGCTTGCGGCGGGGATCGTTCTGACCGTGCTGGCCGTCTCCGCCGCCCGCCAGCGGATCGCGTCTCTGGAACGGGAGATCCGGGAGCGGAACGAGCCGGTGGAAATCATGGTCGCCGCGGAACCGATCCCGGCGAGGGGAACCCTCTCCGGGGTCAATCTGGCGAAAAAGGCGCTCCCCGCCTCCGGGGCGGGAAGCCGGAACATCCCGGCGGCCGAATTCGAACGGATCCTGGGGACACGGATCCGGTGGGAGATCGAGCCGGGCGAACCGATCCTGTGGAGCGATCTCGAGGATCCGAAGGCGGAGGGAAGCCTCTCCCGTACGATCCCGGCCGGCAGGCGCGCCATCACGGTGGACGCCGACCCCCGCTCCTCCTTCTCCGGGCTCCTCCGTCCTGGAGACCGTGTCGACATCCTCCACGAACGGGAAGCGGGAACCGGCTTCAGGCCGCTGCTGTACGAAATCCCGGTCGTAGCGGTCGATCGCCTCCTCCGCGATCCGCAGGAGACGGAAGAGCGCGCGGAGCCCTCCACGCTCACCCTTTCCGTCCTTCCCGAGGAAAGCATCCGCCTCGCCCACGCCGCGCATAACGGAAAGCTCCAGTACCTCCTCCGCAATCCCGGGGACCACTCCCGGCCGAAACGATCCGCCCGTCCCGCCCGGAGGATGCAGCATGTCGAGATCCTGAAGGGCGGCGTCCCCGAGGAGCGGATTCCGGTCACCGGAGGCGAACCGTCATGAACCGCTTCTTTCCCGTCCGAAGGGTTCTCCCACCGATCGTACTCTGCGCGCTCCTTCTCCCTCTCCCCCTGCCCGCGGAGCCGTTGCGCCTGCGCCCCGGCTTCCAGCAGATCCTCGAGCGGACCGGAGTCCACCGGATCTCGGTGGGGAACCCCGAGATCATCGAAGCCCGCCCCCTCTCCGGAAATGCCGGCGTCCTCGTCGTGGGGAAGAAGGAAGGGGAGACGGACCTGGTCCTCTGGGAAAAAAAAGGCAGGACCGAGTGGACGGTGGAGGTGCGGGAATCCGGCGATTCCGACTTCGAGGAGGCGCGTCTTTTCGCCTCCGCATTTCCGGGGCTCTCCGTCACCGCCGCCGGCCGCTCGGTGATCCTGCGAGGAACAGTGAGGAACGCGGCGGAAAAAGAACTGGTGGAAGCGTTCGCGCGCTCCCGGAAGGCGATCCTCTCCCAGATCAGCCTGCCGGAGGAACGAAAGACCCTGCTCTCGTACGACCTCAAGATCCTCGAGATCGGGAAGGGGTCGAGCGAGCAGCTGGGGATCCGGTGGCCCGAATCGATCGGGGTCGGGGGAAACTGGTCGGCCGGAACGCACGCCGCGACGACATTCACCCTGGCCGGCGATTTCAACGCGACGCTGAACCTGCTGCTGGCCAACGGCCAGGCGAGGATCCTCGCCAACCCGAAGCTGGTCTGCGAAACGGGCCAAAGCGCAACCTTCCTCGCGGGAGGCGAGATCCCGATCGTGATCGTCACCCCGGAAACGCGGACGGTGGAGTGGAAAACCTACGGCATCATTCTGAAGATCACCCCCGCGCTGGACATGGAGGAGCGGGTCGGGACGACGATCCTCGCGGAAATCAGCACGGTCGACCACGGGTCCGGAAGCTCCGACATCCCCGGGTTCCTGACCCGCAGGGTCTCCACACACTTCTCGACCTCCCCCGGGGGGACCGTCATGCTTTCGGGGCTTGTGAAGAACGAGATGGCCAAGGATGTCGCCAAGGTTCCCCTGCTCGGCCAGATCCCGATCCTGGGGGAACTCTTCAAGTCCCGGAAGTTCCGGGAGAACCAGACCGAGCTCGCGATCTTCATCACCCCCTCGAAGGTCCCGGAACAGGATCCGGGGCTCGCCCATTGGGAAAAACGGGAGCGGGAATCCCGGGAGGCGATGCGCTACCGATGGATCGATTGAAGGGAGGAAGAGGCATGCATGCGGAACTCGGCCGGACGCTGCACCGGAAGGTGCTCGCCCACCTCGACGCCAGGAACACCGGAATCCTGCACGGGACCGAGAGCGCGCTCAGGGACCGGGCCGACGCGTTCCTTCGGTCGGAGCTGGAAGCCACCCCGCTGCCGGAACCGAACCGGGAAACGGTCCGGAGCGGAATCCTCGACGAACTGTTCGCCTACGGCCCGATCACTCCCCTGCTCCGCGACCCGACCGTCTCCGAGATCATGGTAAACGGGAATCACTCGGTCTACATCGAGCGGGAAGGGAGGCTCCTTCCCACGGGGGTCGGATTCGTCAGCGAAGACAGCCTGCGGGCGACGGTCGACCGGATGGTGGCCCGCGTGAACCGGCGGCTCGACGAATCCTCCCCCTTCGTGGACGCAAGGCTTCCGGACGGTTCCCGTGTGAACGCGATCATCCCCCCGGTCAGTCTCTCCGGCTGCTGCCTGACCGTCCGGAAGTTCCGCCAGACACCCTACTCGATGGAGGAGCTGGTCCGGGCCGGCACGGTGACGGACGAGGCGTCACGGTATCTCCGGGAGGCGGTGTGCGGGAGGATGAACATCATCGTGTCCGGTGGAACAGGGGCCGGGAAGACCACCCTGCTGAACGCCCTCTCCCAATACATTCCCGACGAGGAGCGGATCGTCACGATCGAGGACGCCGCGGAAATCCGGCTGCACAAGCCGCACGTGGTCCGGCTCGAAGCCCGCCCTTCCAACATCGAGGGGAAGGGTGCCGTCACGATCCGGGATCTGGTCCGCAATTCCCTGCGCATGCGGCCCGACCGGATCATCGTCGGGGAATGTCGCGGCGGGGAAGCGCTCGACATGCTCCAGGCGATGAACACGGGGCACGACGGCTCGATCACGACGGGGCACGCGAACACCCCCCGGGACATGCTGCGCCGCCTGGAAACGATGGTTCTTTTCTCCGGGGTGGAGATCCCGGTGAGGGCGATCCGGGACCAGATCTCCTCCGCGATCGACGTCATCGTCCACATCGTCCGGCTTCCGGAGGGGAGGCGGGCGGTCTCCTCGATCACCGAAGTGACCGGGACGGGCGAAACCCAGATCCTCCTCCAGGAGATCTTCCGATGGACGAAGGGAGCCGGGGAGAACGGGGCGGGATCGCTCGTGTCGACCGGGGTCCCCTCCAAGTTCCTGCATCCGGGAGGAGAGCGGCGTTGACCGTCCCGGAGACCCTGCTGCTGCTCGGAGGGGTTCTCTCCCTCCTGCTCTTTCTCCACCGGTCGGCGTTCCCCTGGCTCCGCGGAAGGCTCGACCGGGCCGCGGTCTCCACCTCGGCGACGCTCCGGGAGGAGCTTCTCTTCCTATCCCCGTCCCAGGCCCGGCTTGCCCTTCTCGCCCTGTGCGCCATTCCGGGAATCTGCGTCGCGATCCTGGTGAGATCCCCCTGGGCCGGACCGGCTGCCGGACTTGCCTGCGCCCTCTTCTCCGGACTGCTGATCCGGACCTACCGGAACCGCCGAAG